>JAJTFQ010000102.1 GCA_021299955.1 Chitinophagaceae bacterium | reverse complement strand
CGATTTGCCCGCATTGCTGCCCAGGGCGCGGTCGAGGATGCGGTTGTAGTAAACATCCGCCGTTCCGAGTTTGGCTCCGGTAGCGCCTTTTACGATCGCTTCTGCCGCCATCAGATAGAGTTCTGCGGAACGGAAGATGGGATCGTTGAAAGTGGAGAAGCCATCACCATACATGATGCCCGGCTGCCAGAACTTCCATAACATAGGACCGCCCCAGGCCATCGGATCGATGATCGGATCGGTGGGTCCTACTTTTCCTCTCCAGAAAAGATCGACCACATTCTGAACCGCATATTTCTTGGTGCCGCCCGGGATATTCTGACCGAGTTCCTTGACATCGTTCATCGGTACATTCCAGGCAAGTACAACGGCTGTGGTGTCATTTACCACATAACTGAGTGTCCTGGCCTGAGGATACGGCCTGTTATTGGCCAGGGATACGGAGCCATTCACCGTGGCGAAGGTCACGCTGTTGAAGGTGCCCTCGTAGCGCACATCCATTTGCGGATCGAACAGGCGATAAGCACCCCAGGTCACATTATGCGAAGGCAAGAAGCGGTTGTAGGTACTGGTACGCGATTCCTGGGCCACGTTGTTCGGACCACCGCTGAATACGGTGTGCATGTTATTGCCGATCAGACCGGTGGAGGTGCTCATGTTGCCGTCGCCGTTATACGCATTGGGATTGGAATACTGAACGGCGAATACGACTTCCTTGCTGGCATTGGCAACAGCCACAGAGCTGGCTGCCGTAGCGGTTTCCCGCTTCGGATTCTTATTATGGATCGGCCAAAGGTTGTTCCAGTTTGCTTCCAGCGGATACATGTTGGAAGCGATCAGGTCATCACAGAGCGTGAGCGCACTGTTGAAATCAGCCTGGGTTCCGCCCAGTGCATTCTGGAAATTCCAGCCACGGGTGAGATACACCCTGGCGAGCAGGAACTTAGCGGCACCCTGCGTGGCGCGGCCCACCTGGGTTTGCGTAGTGGGCAGGTTGGTGACAGCAAAGTTCAGGTCATTGATGATCTGAGTATACACATCCTTTTGTGGGGTCTTTTTGACTTCCAGGCTGCCGCTGACGGTTTCCTTGAGCGGCATGGGGATGTCACCCCATTGCTGTACAGCCCAGAAATAGCAAAGGGCGCGCAGAAAGCGGGCCTCGGCCACCCTCACATTCTTCACGGCATCGGTCATGCCCTGTACCGCCGCCGCACGGTCGGTAACCGCATTGCAGCGGTTGATGTTGCGATAAAGCAGATCCCAGAGTACCTGCACTTCACCGGCAGACGAGTTCAGCGAGATATCATAGCTGTCAAAGGAGCTGCCGGCCTGGGTTGTCAGCTGTGGGAAGAAGAGCGTACCTGACCAGCCGTTGGCGGAGAACATATCCGTGCCATTCAGTGTGATCACGCGCTGCTGGGTGATGTCCCGAAGCAGCGGATAGCATGAAATGACCAGGCCGTCGAAACCCGTGGCGGTGTTGTAATAGTTATCTGTCGTGCGGTTGGTAGGATTGTATTCGTCCAGGAACTCCTTCTTACAGCCGGAGATGGTCAGCGAAACGGCCATGATCGCCAGCATCGCCTTATTTATATTTATTTTCTTCATGTCTTTAGATTTTCGGAGTGTGTGCATGGATTAGAAACCTACATTCAGACCGAAGGCCAGGGTCATATTTGGCGCATCGTCGATGTACGTGTTAGAGTTGTACTCAGGATCCATTCCATTATAGCTGGTCCAGTACTTGGGGTTGAGCACCTGGAAGTACAAACGGGCACGCTCCATTTTCACTTTCTCCATCAATGCGGTGGGAACGTTGTATCCGACGGTCACGTCCACCAGGCGGATGAAACTGGCATCCTCGTAGCTGCGGGCGCCGCGATAGGCCTGAGGGACACCAGGTCCATAGAAGTCATTGGTTGGATTATTTTTCGTCCAGTAGTTCAGCATGACGTGGTTGTAACGGGCACTGCTGTATTCTCCCATGGTTCCGTCGAGCAGGCCATTCTTGAACATGGTACCATTGCGGTAATACATGAGGAATGACAGATCGAAGGCTTTAAAGGTGATGCGGTTGGTCATACCCATCGTGAAATTGGGCAGTTGTGATCCCAGCCAGATACGGTCGTCGATGCCGGTGGAATTGGAGATCCTGCCATCCTTATTTTGATCCACCACTTTAACGGAGCCTGGCAGTTGTCCGTACGTCTTGGCCGCAGCGCTGTCTGCCACCTGCCAGATGCCATCGAACTTGAAATCATAGAAGGACCGAACCGGCTTACCTACGAAAAGAGAACTTCCGATGATGGACGTCACCCCATTCGCAAGAGACTCGATGCGGTTGATGTTCTTGGAGAAATTGATGCTGGTAGACCAAGAGAAATCGCGGGTTTCGATGTTACGCGTGTTCAGCATGATCTCAATGCCCTTGTTGGACACTTTACCTACGTTGGTCACAACCGCCGCAAAACCGGAAGAGGTCGGCAGGGTCTGATTCAGGATCAGGTCGCGCGTATTGCGCTTATAGACTTCCACCACCGCGCTGATGCGATTGTTCAGGAAGCCCATGTTCAGACCGAGGTTGAGTTCCTGGCTGCGTTCCCATTTGAGGTCCTTGTTGCCAATTTGAGCAGGTGCAAAACCGCCAGCGAGGGAGGAGACACCAAAGCTGTAGTTGGTAGCGAGCAGACCTGCCTGTGTGCTGTAGGCCGCAACGTTGGAGTTGCCCACCTCACCATAGCTAACCCGCAGTTTCAGATCAGAGAAGACCTTCAGATTACGGATGAACTCTTCATCACCCAACTGCCAGGCGAAGGCACCGGAGGGGAAGAAGGCCCAGCGATTGGCTTCCGCCAGCTGAGAGGCACCATCGGCACGAGCCGTCAGGGTCAGGAGATATTTGTCGTTGAACGTGTAGTTGACACGTCCCATGTAGGAAGAGAGCGTATTCCGGGAAAAACTGCTCCTTGAAACGACCGTGCCGCCGGTTCCCAGGTTATACCACAGAGAAGCATAGGGCAGGTTGGTGGCGGCGATCGAGTAGGTCTCGTAATTCATTTTGTAAGCACTCTGCAGCGCCGTGGCACTGATCTTATGCTTCGAGAAAGAGGCGTTGTAGGAAAGTTGATTATCGATGGTGTAGGTCGTCCAGTGACGGGTGTTGTAGTCGGCACGGGGCGGGTTGGTGAGCTGCGACTTCGACAGCGTATTCCGGAATTCTCCCTGACGCTCATCGATGATAGAGGTCGAGATGGAGGATTTGAACGTTAGTCCCTTCAGCAGGGTGATCTCTGCGAAAGCATTACCCATCGGATTGGAAACAACCGTGGTATTTTGATAGATACTCGGATCGGCATCGATCAACGGATTCGGCACCTGGTTGTCTTTGATACCCATCCAGATGGACAGGCCGTTCTTCCAGGGACCTACCGCCAGGTCGTTGCCCTCGCTGGGGTTCACGATGTCGCTGTAATACATGGTACCGGTCGGACGGGCACGGTAGGCGGAACGCAGGATCTCCAGCGAACCGGTCGGGTTGTTGGTGTAATTGATATAAGCCGTGATGCCTACCCGCAGCCAGTCGCTCAGGCGGCTGTCTACCGCGGCGTTGAGTGAATATTTCTTGAAAGAGGTAACAGGTACGTTACCATCTTCCTGGATATAGCCCCCGGAGAAACGATAGGTGGTGCCTGCGTTGCCACCGGTAACCGCAACCGTGGAATTGGTAAACGTGCCGGGCTTCAGGACTTCATCCACCCAGTTGGTGGACTTTCCAGTATTCACCATATTCAATTCGCTGGCGGTGAAGGTACCGATGGGCGATCCGCCGTTCAGTACGGCATCATCCACCGCGTATTTGTAAAATTCCTGAGCAGTCATCAGACGCGGCAGATGAGCGGGACGCTTCTGACCCAGATAGGTATCAAAAGTGACCTTGGGTTTGCCGGCAACCCCTTTCTTGGAAGTAATGATGATGACCCCGTTGGCACCGCGTGCTCCATATATGGCAGTAGAGGAGGCATCTTTCAGGATGTCGATGGATTGGATATCCTGCGGGTTGATGTCGCGCAGTCGGGCACCAATGACCCCGTCGATCACCACCAGCGGCTCGGTAGCACCGGTGATGGTGTTCTGTCCGCGGATATCGATCTGGAAGCCCTGTCCCGGCTTGTTGCTGGTCTTGGTGACCACCACACCGGTGACCTGACCTTGCAGTGCCTGCGTGACGTTGGACGGGTTAGTACGTACGATATCACGTGGAGCCAATGACCCCACGGCTCCGGTGAGGTCCTTCTTACGAACGGAACCATAACCGACCACTACCACGTCTTCCATTTTGGTACTTTCGGAGACCATTTTGACACTGATGTCAGTCTTGTCGCCTACCGTAATTTCCTGGGCCGCAAATCCGATGGAATTGATGGTGATGACCACTTTACCCGTGGCCGGGATGTTTAGGGAAAATTTCCCATCGTTGTCGGTAACAGTTCCGCCTGTCCCGCCTTTGATGGAGATGCTGGCACCGGCCAGCGCGCTTCCGCTTTCGGACAGCACTGTCCCGCTGAGCTTTCGCGTCTGCGCCCATGAGGCGAGTGAGATTGAAGTCAGCGTGATCAGAAAGAGCACGATTTTTCTCATGTTAAGTCGTTTTAGTGCAAGGTTTCGTTAAACAAACGTAATATTACCAAGTCTTTATGGCTTCGCCAAGGGCTATCGAAAGATATTGCGAAAAGGTTTTCGTGAAATTAATTGCCCTTCCATGCATCATTTCGTTAAACAGGCATCAACGATTCAGCGCAATGGGTCAAATGATCGTTGATGAACGCCTTTTTCCGGTTAGGCAGGCCTCCTTATGGGTAACAGCAAGCCGTAATTGAACCAGGAGGAATCAATTTCTTCATCGAAAATTCCTCTCGATTCAAGGAAACTTTTGAGATATCCATACAACTTAAAAGCTGTTTTTCAAATGCCGGGATTTTCTACAGTCATAGACATTTTGACTATATACCCCCTTCGATAACTTTATATAGTGGATATCAAAAAACTCATATCAAAGGATTCGGACATTCTGGGAGGCCTCCCTGTGTTTTCAGGAACCAGAGTACCGATTGATTCATTGTTTGACCACCTCGAAGCGGGCGTTTCGCTGGATGAATTTTTGGACGATTTCCCGACAGTTTCCCGAGATCAGGCTGTTGCTCTGCTTGAAATTGCCAGCAACATTTTGAACGCTTAGCATATCATCTTTCCCCCTCATCCCGAACTACCCCGCTCGTCCGATACCCCGTCCGATGGGCCACCACTTCCAGCACCCGACCTTCAACCGGACGAATGGGTCCCGTGTACACCTCCCAACGCCCCGTGCTGTCGCCCTTGTTCAGCCATCGGTATCCGATGGAAGCGCCGGTCGTCGCACAACTCAGCTCGATGCGCCGCCCCTTATGAACGATCTGCGGATCTGCCGTCCTGGGCGGAGCGGCGGCGGCACCCCACCAGCGCGCAATGAGTTCTTTCTCATTAACCGCCCCCAGATCAGGTACTCGCTCCTGCCAGTCATTGTATGCCGATCGCAGACGCTGCAATTCCACCGCATAGGCCGGGTCTCCGGAGAGATCTTGCAACTGCCAGGGATCTTGATGCACATCATATAATTCCTCGCGGCGTCCCTTGGGCAGGAACCAACGAAGCTGCACGGAGTCCAGCCTGCCGGCATCCCGCAGACGGATGATGTCACGCATCGAAGCCTGCTGACGACGATAGGTCAGATCCATATAATAAGGCAGATCGGGATATTCGTTGCGCAGGTACTGGAACCGACCATCGTGTACAGACCGCACCCGGTCGTAGTGACTATCAAGCCTGTCCCGGGCGGCAAACACATAATTCCGCGGATTCGGATCCACATACTTACCGAGGAAGGCCCTGCCCTGCATACTCGCCGGCGGCCGGATGCCCGCCAGGGATAGCACGGTCGGCGCCCAGTCGATCGAGGAGATGAGCTGCGCATCCACCCCGGACTTCCGCTCCGGTAAGCTGATCAGCAATGGCACCCGAATGCCCCGGTCCGTGATCTCGCGCTTGAACCAAGGCAGTCCGTCGCCGTGATCCGCCCAGAACATGATGATCGTATTCTCCATCTCCCCGGATGCCTCCAGCTCCTTCAGCCGCTCCCCTACCCAGTCGTCCATCTCCGAGACATTCGTCAGAAAACGGGCGATGTCCAATCTTACTGAATCAGTGTCCGGCCAGATGGGCGGCACGGTCACTTTGGCCGGATCCACGCGCAGGGGCCGGTTCCGGCGTTCCCATACCTGGCTCTCATGGGTGATGTTGCTGTTGAAGACCGCGAAAAAAGGCATGCCTGCCGGCCGGTTCTTGTAGTGAGCCTTGTTGCCGTTTTGATCCCAATACGTCGGACCCTCTTCAAATTGATAATCCGTCTTGGCATTGTTGGTGCACCAGTATCCGGCCGCGCGCAGATATTCCGGCAAGGGCCGCACGTCCTCGGGCATGACGACGGAGTAGCTTTTCGGCAGACCGGTCTGCTCCGGATAGGTGTTATTCAGCGTGCGCATGTTGTGCCCGCCGTTGCTGGTCTGCATGCGACCGGTAATGATCGCGTTGCGACTGGGTGCGCAGACACCGGCGGCCGTGAAGGCGTTGGTATAACGAATGGCCCTGGCGGCCAGCTTATCGAGGTTCGGCGTGGCGATCAGTTTCTCTCCATAGGATCCCAGGTGCGGACTCATGTCCTCCACCGAGAGCCAGAGGATATTTGGGCGTTTCGACTGCGCGCAAACAGGTAATACCTGGGTCGCAAATAGCAACAACAGGATGAAATGTGATCTGATCATCTACTTTGAAGTTTTATCCGGATCCGGATCTTACTCAGCGCCGGCGATGTTGCTTTTTTTCCCTTTCCCCCTGGCGAAGCCTTCTGACCGGAAGCGTGCCCCGGAGATGCGCATCACCACGGCGTTGGGCCATCGGTTATTGGTGTATAATCGCTGCCCGTTGACGGCGCTCACGACCAGTCCGATCGGGGTGGGTGCCACATAACTTCCCGCATCGAACTCCTTTTTATACTCTACCAGTTCGCCATTGAAACCGAGGATAGAAACCCGGGTACTGTCCCCCCCTTCGATGTGCGTGAGGACAAACTGTTTCCGCTCCCCATATTTCCAGTCATCCGGACTCTGCCGAAGGACAGCCGCGTAGATGTACTTCCCGTCATTCGACTGCGTGTACCAAACATTATCTTCCCGGATGACGGGCAGGGGCTTGACGGTATAAATGGCTTCGCGGTTCGCAAAATTCCAGAGGGCCACCTCCCGGAGGATATCCTCCTGCTCCTGCTCGATTGTACCATCGGGCATAGGGCCCACGTTCAGCAGAAAATTGCCTCCCTTGGCACGGATCTCCAGCAGCATGTTGATGACCTGTGTGCCGGACTTATGTGGATCGTTGGTGGGCTTATATCCCCAGTCGGTGCCCATGGTGTAGCATGCCTCCCAAGGCCGGGGCAGCGGCGTGTCGGGCGTCGTCTGTTCCGGGGTGTTCATCAGATCGCGGGTGATGACCAAATCCGGCAAGATCGACCAGGCATACTCCCGAAGCCCGTCCCCTGGCCCGTCAATGAAGAGGATATCTATTTTACCGTATTGTGTCAGTAACTCCCTCAATTGCGCCTTATCATAGGCCATGAGTCCGGGGTTGTTGACGGGATAATGCTGCGGATGCTGCAGGCGTCCGATCGGGATCTTGTTGCGATGAAAATAATGAAAGTCCTCCGGTGAGAAATAAATCCCGATGGCGATGCCTTCGGCCCGGAATGCTTTGACCAGCGCCGCCAGGATATCACGCTTGTACGGCGTATTCATGACGTTGAAATCGGTCGTCTTAGTATCCCACATGCAAAAGCCAGCGTGATGCTTGGCGGTAAAGACCACATATTTCATGCCCGCCAGCTTCGCGAGTTTCGCCCAATGCGTCGGTTCGAATCGAACAGGATCGAAGAAACCCGGAAGATCACGAAAATAACGCTCGGCATAATCAGGTGCGGAAGCAGCCAGCGAGTGACTAATGACGGCGCCCAGGGTAGCATCTACATTCCAATGGATGAACATGCCGAACGCCAGGTCCTGGAACCATTCCACCCGCTGCGGCATGTTGGTGCGCTGCTGGGCGCGCGATGCTGCACTCAACATGGTCGATGCGAGCAGCAGAATGATGGCCACTCGCCTCATCCGGTGGGTCAGTGTCCTCGCAATCTTTTTTCTGAATATTGTTTTTCTGAATATCATTTTCCTGCGTTTTGCAGGAGCCACCTCACCCAACCGTCGGCAGCCGGATAGTTTTCGAAATTCGACGGCAACTTTCTTCCGTCCACATATTCGTTGTAGATCCATGGATCGCCGAGGGCGTAAACGGTGCCTTTCCCGACCTTCGCTACGGCCATGACATGATATCCCTCATGGTCGAGCACAGAACGGGCGGGGGCTTTCACCGTCAGGGGGCTGTACTTACGATGCCCTGTTCGAACTTATCCCCCTGTACCCGGTTGCGGCTATCCTTGATGAAACCGATCCCGAAGCGGTTGGCCAGCATATTGAAACGATCGAACTCCGCATTCCCGGAATCATTGCCCAGCATCACCAGCACACCCCCGGCCTTCACCCAGCGCTCTATGGCATCAACGGATGCGGCGTCCATAAAGTTTGGTTTCGGGGTCTCCTTCTCCGTATCTGCATCCACGATGATATAGACCGAAGCCCCTTTCAGGCCGGCATCCGTCGGCGCTGCATCAAGGTTGCCGATCGTCGCGCCATGACGGCGGAAGATCTCACCCAGCATGGCATAGCCGCCATTGGTGCGGTCGTTCCAGGTATAATGCCAGCGCACCTCGTGTCCGAGCGGATCCTTCTTCCGTTCATTATTGAAATAGCGGTCGATCAGCACCCGCTTGCCCTGTCCCGGGCGATCTCCCAACAGTATCTCCAGCTCGGTGGCACAGAGAATGAAAGCACCCATCCCCTTCGGATCGTTCACGATCACGGGTTCGCTCATGTAATACGCATAGCTCCCGTCGCGATAGGGATTGCCCCCAAGGCCTGACACCGACACCGTACCTTTCAGATCCACATCACCGTTCGGATGTTCCGTGATAAAGGTTTTCAAGATGCCTGTCCATGCCTTTTTCGCAAGCCCTGCATAAGTAGCGGGAAGAACGCCAAGCCGGACGCCTTTCGCATAGGTATAAGCGAGCATACAGGAGGCTGAAGCTTCGGGATAGTTGCCGGCCCGTGTGGGCATATCAGGGATATCGTACCAGGTACCGCTGGCGGGATCCTGCACCTTTGCGGTGGCCGCGGCGAATCTCTTTAGCATTTCGGTTATACGTGACCGTTGAGGATGATTTTCCGGGATATGATCGAGCACATCCACCAGGGCCATGCCGAACCAGCCAAGGCTGCGCCCCCATACATGAGGAGATCTTCCCGTGGCGGGATCGGCCCAACGCTGTGCACGCTTTTCATCCCAACCATGATAGAGCAGACCGCTGCGTGGGTCGCTACTATGACGCTCCATGAGTTCGAACTGCCGAACGACATCATTGAATACTGTATCCTGATGAAAGAGTCCGGCATATTCAGCATAGAAAGGCTGGCCCATATAGAGTCCATCCAGCCACATTTGCCAGGGATAGATGTTCTTATGCCAGAAACCTCCCTCAGACGTGCGGGGATGCGTGACGAGCTGCTGGCGCAGCGCATCTGCCGCCTTGCGGTATTTATCCTTGCCGGTGACCCGCCAGAGCGTCAACAGCAGTTTGCCATTGTTGACATGGTCGATGTTGTATTCATCCGGACGATAACCGCGGATACTGCCGTCTTCCCGAACGTAATGATCCATGCTCTTGGCGATGTACGAAAACCACTTTCGATCCCCTGTGGCATTCCACACGGCTTCCATGCCCTTCAGGATCACGCCCTGATCGTATCGCCATTTGGCGGTCTTGTCACCCGCCAGCAGGAAGGAATCAGGCCAGATGCGCATGGCCGTGGCACTCATGCGCTGGCTCCAGGGTTGCTGAGCGTGGGCGGGAAACTGCATGGTACTGACAATGGCCAACAGAAGACACAGAAGCCTTGTCATATTTATATTCATTTTCATGTAAATCAATATTTATATTTATAAACTTATATTTATTTTCTGAGCGCGGCCTGAGTAGTGCGTGCTGCCAATTCCGGCAGGGAATCCGTCAGCGAGCGCCACATGATCTGCGCGATGAGCCGGGCGCCCAGCTCGCTGAAATGCGTATTGTCGTTCTTTCCTTCGGGATGATTCGGATGTTCTCCCGGCTGCAGCTGCAGGAACAGCAACCTGGAGTGTTCCGGACCAAAGCGCTGATAAAGCGCACGACTTTTTTCGTCGAGATCGATCAGCAGGACCTGTTCCCGGCGGGCAACCTCCACCACCAATGGACTGTATTCGGCATGGGTGGGCAAAGCTTGTCCGGAGGCATCGAACTTTCGGCGCGAAACCGGTGTCACCAACACGGGCACAGCCTGCCTCGCCCGTGCTTCGGCAACGAAGCGCGAGAGGTTCGACTTGAAACTATCGGGCGGCGAGTAGCGGTCGCCCTTGTCCTTTGACTCGTCGTTGTGTCCGAACTGGATGATGACATGATCGCCCGGCTGTGCAGCATCCAGGATCTGTTGCCACAGACCTTCGGCCCGGAAAGACTTGGTACTACGACCATTCTTCGCCAGGTTGACGACGGTGACGGAGCTGTCCCACATGTGCACAAAGGGTATCCCCCACCCTGTCTCCGGAAAGGCCCGGCGATCCTTGATGCTCATCGTGGAGTCTCCGGCCAGAAAGATCCGGATCTTCCGAGGTGCAGGCGCAGGTAAAATGGCACTGAGGCAGGAGGCGATCAGCAAGATGGCAATGATTCTCATTTGACCAGGCTGTTGAGGTAGATCTCAATTTGAGTGTAGGATGAACCCGCAGGCTGGCGGATCGCATCTGAAGGATCTGTCGGATCAAGTCGCTGTTTCCGTTCCCAGGCATCAGGCATCCCATCGCGATCTGTATCCGGTGCCGCCGGCAGATTTTTCAGGGACGGCCAGGCGGTCAGAGTCTGTTCGAAGGGCGTTCCGTGCGGGAATCCGCCCTGCACGTCGATCACCCGGCCGGTGCCGGCGACCAATTCCCGGATGATCCGCAGGTCGAGGGTATCGCGATTCGGCAGCGAACATCCGCCATGTGCGAGGATGTCCTTCATGGCTTGTTCCGCCGATCTCACGGGCAGATCCAACACAGGAAATGGCGTTGGGACAGATGTAGCAGCGATCACCTGCGGATCGGTTGTCCCCGTCACTTGCAAACCCAGCGCGTTATCGGCTGAGACGGCAGATGATCCATCCACATGATTCCCCGCCACATAAAAACGTCCGAAGGGCACGGCTTCATTCCGGGTCGGATTCACGATGCGACCCGTCACTCGCTTGGATGTGGTGGGTCCCGGTCGGTAGTAGTTGCCGACGATATTGTATTCGCCCCCCTCGCCGCCGTAAACATTGTTGCCGCCCCAGTCATAGATCAGGTTATTGCGAAAATCGACGCGCTCCAGCGCCGCGCCGAGCCTGGTGCCGTTGAATCTCGGCGTGCGGCTGACACAATGGGCGAAGAGGTTGTGGTGGGCGCTGAGATGCGCACCGCCCCAGATACCGCCATAGCCGTGATGTTCATAATCTGTATCACCCTTTTCGAAATGATAGGAATAATCGAGGGGTTCGGAGATGATGTTCCATTGCAGGGTGGTGCTGTCGCCGCCATAGACCGACATGCATTCATCCGTACTCCAGCTGATGCTGCAGTGATCGATGATGAGTTGCTTGCGGCGACTCGCACTCAGGGCGTCGTCATGCCCGCTGCCATGCACTTTTCCCTTATCCTGGTAGCGGTCTCCCATCCTGAATCGCAGATATCGGATGATGACATTATCGCCGGCCACCGACACAGGATGATCGGCCAGGCAGATGCCGTCGCCCGGCGCCGACTGCCCCGCGATCGTAACATCCCCGCGGATATTCACTTGGGAGGATAACCGGATCGTACCGGAGACAGCGAACACGACGATCCGGGGTGTCTTCGCCTCAACGGCTTCCCTGAAACTGCCGGGACCGGCATCGTTCAGGTTGGACACGATCATGACCTGCCCGCCACGTCCGCCGGTCGTGAACTTGCCGAATCCTTCAGCACCTGGAAAAGCAACGGGTTGCGTCTTGCCAAACAATGTCAGACCGAATGTGAAAATGGCGAGGCCCCAGACCCGCAGGTGCAAGAGTTTGACATTAAAACTTGATCGACAGGATGTATTGCTCATGTTCGTTGAATAAGGGGCGGTTGGGATGTTCTGTAATAATACTGCATTCATCGCCTCCCATCCTGGCCGGCCAACCACAATTTACGCAAACGTTCCCAAGCATTCGGCCGGACAGACCGGTATCCCGGATCCCCAGACAGCCATCGATTCCTTTGGAAATACGACCAAAAAATCGTAAATTCTATCAAAATGACCGTTGCACAAAAGGTTGCATCCGATAGCGGGATGGGATCAACATCCCGGAACACCAACCTGGCGGATGGGATCCACCACATGGTCAACTACATGTACGTATGCTGAATAAATATAAAGTGGCGATGATGATCCTGGCATGGTCAATATCATCCGGATCAAATGCCCAACAATCTGTTACAAATCTGCCGATGATTGAAGACGGGATCGTTCGGGGTATGTCCGGGAAACGCAGGATCGCCCTCGTGTTCACGGGAGATGAATGGTTCGAAGGATATGAAACCGTGCTGCAACATCTGAAAAAGAAACGGGTCAGCGCAGGCTTCTTCCTTACTGGCAGATTATACCGAAACCCGGCGGCGCATGATCTGATCCGGAGAGCCCGGAAGTCTGGACATTACCTGGGACCACATTCCGATATGCATCTGCTATACAATGACTGGGCGCGAAGAGACAGCCTGCTGGTTACCCATGACTCCATGCAACGGGATCTCCAACAAAATATAATGGCCATGAGAGCATTGGGCGTTGATCATCGCCGGAAACTGTTCATCCCGCCCTATGAATGGTGGGATCGAACGGTGTCGGGATGGTGCCGCGAATTGGGATGGCAGGTCATCAGTTTCACGCCAGGCACGTTCACCAATGCGGATTATACGACACCGGACATGGGAACTGCCTATCGGAGTTCGGATACGCTATTACAAAGGTTGTTGCGCAAGGAGTCGTCGGAGGGCCTGAACGGCGCGATCCTCCTGATCCATATCGGAACGGATCCACACAGGACGGATAAACTGTACGAACGATTGCCGGCGTTGATCCTTGCGTTAAAAGATCGCGGCTATCGGTTTGTGAGGATCGACCGTATGATCAGGTATTGACTGGACAGAAAAGGGGCGAAAGATCAGATCTTTCGCCCCTCTTTTATTTGATCAAGCAATAGGTATCAATATCCGGGGTTCTGCCGCAGATATCCGGGCAGGTTGGACGCCCCGTCGATGGCTGTCTGCGGGATGGGGAACACCCGCTTGTTGCGATCGGTGCTGTTCTTTTCGGTCCAGGTACCTTCGAATTTTCCGAAGCGAACCATATCCGTTCTGCGTTGCATCTCCCAGTAAAGTTCGAAGCCGCGTTCGCGGAACAGCAGATCCAGCGTCAGGGAAGTCAGTGCCGGTGCCTTGATGGTGCCGTTCACACGAGCGGCACGCAGGGCATTGACATCGGCCAGGGCACCGGCTGCATCACCTTTCCGGAGTTTGGCTTCCGCACGCATCAGATAAACATCCCCCAATCGAATGATCGGGATATCCACTGCTCCGAAATTCCTTCCGGACACAGATGTTTGACTGAATTCGTATTTCAACACCCTGAAGCCGGTGGCATAATCGCTGCCGGTGGTGGTGAAATCACAAAGTTCCGTGTGTACCACCGGAGTGGTAGGGCGATTCCGAGTGTTATTGAATAATTTACCTACCTTAAACTTGCCATCCGGGCATTTCTGGAAGACACCGGCTACGCGGATCAGTCCATACTGTTGGCCACGCAAAATGCCACGATCCAATCTGTAGTTGGCGGCATCATAGCAAGCCTCCTGAGTAACGGGATCAACAAACACGTTCTTCTTATGAAAACGCGGATCTGCATCGGCGGGATCCGCCGGGGCATAAGCGCTTACCCAGGTACGGTAAAAGTCGGAAGTGATGCCCGGTCCATCAGTTCCGTTGGCGCCTGTGTAGGCGGGCAGCGGAAACTGGTCTCCTGACAGGGAGAAATAGGACAGGCGATTATGCCCGTTCAGATCAGGACGTTGGTCGACGGCAAAGATCAACTCCTTGTTGGTGTTGTTGTTATCGTTGAAGATGGCGAAATAATCCGCCGACAACGCATACTGACCG
>JAJTFQ010000101.1 GCA_021299955.1 Chitinophagaceae bacterium | reverse complement strand
CATCCTGGGATCACTGTTCATTGTGGCCCTGGGTTTCTCGTTGCAACAGACCTGCGCTCAGCCTTTCGCCATCTCCCTGGGTGATCCTGCCACGGGATCGCACCGCCTCAACCTGGGTGGAGGGGTGAATTCCTTCGGAACGACCCTCGGACCGATCATCGTCAGTTTCTTCCTCTTCGGTTCGGTCGGTTCGGCCGCGGAGGAGGTAACGGTCAAGAACATCAACAATCTTTATCTGATCGTTGCCGCCGTGTTTGCTGCGGTGGCGCTTGTGTTTCATTTCTCGAAGCTGCCGGAAGGACGCAACGATGAACCCTTCGAAAGTACCCGCAAGGCTTCCGCTTCGCTGTTGGTGATGACGGGACTGATCGTGGCCATTATCATTGTGGGCATGCTCACCGACATTTCCAAGCTCTACCTTCTGTTGGCTACCCTTGTAGTGGTGATCGGCATCCTCTTCTACGGCAACCGCGAAGCCGCGGTGAATGAGTCAGGATGGGGTGCCATGAAATACCCCCAGTTGATCTATGGAATGCTGGGCATCTTTGTGTACGTGGGTGTGGAAGTTACGATCGACAACAATTTCGGCGCCCTGCTGAAACAGCCCGGATATTTCAACGCCGAGGGATTGGATGAGAGCAAGATCTCCCAGTACATATCACTTTACTGGGGCAGCCTGATGATCGGTCGCTGGACCGGTGCGATCAGTGTGTTCAACCTTCGGGGCATGGCCAAAACTATTGCCACGGCGGTGATCCCCTTCGTAGCCTTTGGGGTGATCCTGCTGGTGAACTATCTCTATGGTAACCCGATCGACAACCTCCTGCCCTACTCCATCGTGATCGCCATCGCCGTAGCTGCCTTTTTCTTCGGACAGGAAAAGCCTGTGAAGACGCTCCTGGTACTGTCGATCCTGGCGGCTGCCGGGATGGTCATCGGATCCTTCACCACCGGCATTGTATCCGTGTTCGCCATGGTCGCCGGCGGCCTCTGCTGTTCGATCATGTGGCCCTGCATCTTCTCGCTCGCCATTGCCGGACTTGGAAAGTATACCAGCGAAGGCTCTGCGCTGCTGATCATGATGATCCTGGGCGGCGCTATCATCCCGCCCCTTCAGGGCGTGGTGGGTGACGGTGCCATCGGACTGCACAAGTCCTATCTGGTGGCCGCGCTCTGCTTCGGCATCCTGGCCTGGCTCGCCATCAAGCTGCGCAGCGTACTGCGCCAACAGGGCATTGATTTTGACAAGCAGATCGAAGGAGGACATTAATCGACGAGCAAATGACTGTACCCATCTCTCAGCAATACGCCATCGGAATAGACATTGGTGGCACGAATACGAAGTTTGGACTCGTCAATCATCGGGGAGACATCAGCTATCATGGCTCCATCTCCACGCACAGACATGAAACCATAGAGGCATTCATAGAAGACCTCTTTCAGGCCATCATGCCCGCCATCGAGGAAAGCGGCGGCATCGGGGTGATCCGAGGCATCGGCATTGGTGCGCCGAATGGAAATATCTATAAGGGGACGATCGAATACGCACCAAATCTCAAATGGAAGGGCATCATCCCCCTGGCCAGTATGATCGGCGCTAAATTTGGTGTGCAGGCCCGTCTGACCAACGATGCCAACGCTGCAGCCGTAGGTGAAATGACCTATGGTGCCGCCAAGGGCATGAGGGATTTCATCATGATCACCCTCGGAACAGGTGTGGGTAGCGGCATTGTCGCTAATGGCCAGCTCATTTACGGACACGATGGTTTCGCCGGAGAACTCGGGCATAATATCATCATCCCCGACGGACGACTACATCCCGGAACGGGAGAGCATGGGTCCCTCGAAGCTTACGCATCTGCCACAGGTGTGGCTCGAACCGCTGTTGAGTTTCTGGAGCGGGATCCATCCGTGCCCAGTCTCATGCGCGCATATGCATCCGATGAGATCGACTCCAGGATCGTGTATGAGTGTGCCATGAAGGGTGATCAACTCGCGATGGAAGTGTATGAATTCACCGGCAGGATACTGGGACTGGCGCTGGCCAACTTTGTCATGTTCAGCAGTCCTGAAGCCATCATCTTCTTCGGTGGCATGTCAAAAGCGGGTGATCTGATCATGAAACCCACCCGTGAACACATGGAAAAGCATTTACTGCCGATCTTCCAGAATAAAGTGAAACTGATATTCAGTGAACTCAAGGAAGCCGATGCGGCCATTTTGGGCGCCAGCGCTTTGGTATGGGAGATGAGACCGGCAGAAAACAGCCTCTGACCTTGAGGTATTACCCGATTTGATATGAGAAATGCCCGCTGTTCGGCGGGCATTTCTTTTATTTGAACCAGATGATTCAGCGTCAGATGACGGAGGTTATAGATCTCACCGAATAATGAACACACCCGGCACGGGACGTTGTCCTTCCTTGTCTGAAGGACGGATGGTCTCACGTCCCATGACCAGCAGACAACTGCTACCTCCTCCGTCGAGATTGAGGGCTTCATGCGCTCCCAGTCCGGACATGATGCGGGAAAGTTCAGTCAGACTTGCTCCTTCTGCCACCCGCGGTCTCCTGCCTTCGACGGCGAGTATGATCAGGCGGCCATCCCTGGTGTAGCCCATGGCCGTGCGTGGATGAAGATCATCCCGCGCCTTACCCATGAACATCCGTTCCTCGTCGTTGGTGATCCGCATCACCCCTTCATGCACCAGGACCGGACCACCCCCGATGGCTGTCCGCATCTTCCAGGGTGTTGCCCGCGTCCACAAGGTGTCGTCCAGTGGAATGCCCGGAAAATCATCTTTCCTGCTTACGGGAGCAAGCTGCCGGGCCCTGGCGGTGCGATTTGACGAATCCGTGATCAACCACGCGACATCCGCCCGACGATGCCTGTCGATCCCGATGGCACTCCTGGATACTTTGAAGTAGCGAGTACTATCCTTCCCTTTTCCCTGGATCGAAGTGATATTATGAGCAACCAGCCGCCCATTCTTGACGACGGCGTTCAAATTCTGATTCGTAGCGAAGGAGAAGAACGTCCCGTTCACGACAACCACAGAGCCTCCAAGCTTATCATGAAACTGAGAAGGTGTGAGTCGCCGGCCACTGGCGGTGTCCGTTTCGAAGTGCAGGGAACGATCGGACAGGTCGGCTTCGACATACCATGCAACGGAAGGACGGCCGGATAACGGCGCATCTGAACGATATACATGAACGGAGGACGGCAACCCGGGGAAGAGCGTATCCATGCGAACCCAGCTGAGTTGGCCCTGTCCCTTTTGTATCAGAAAAATCAGGAGTACCAGCGTGCACATGAACTTATTCATACGCATTGGAGCAGAATGTGATTTTTGTGGAACGGCCTAAACCTTGGACGCCAACCATTGCTGACGGCCAATGCCCGGAAAGACATGTTTCTCACTGTGATAGGAAGAACGCACCAGCGGTCCGCTTTCGACGTAATCCAGTCCCAGTTCATAACCGACCTCACGATACTCGGCGAACTCGTCCGGATGTACGAATCTGGCGACGGGCAGGTGCTTTCGGGTGGGTTGCAGGTATTGACCGATGGTCACCACATCCACTCCATTATCTCGCAGGTCGCGAAGGGTAGCGATCACTTCATCGCGTGTTTCACCAAGACCGAGCATAATGCCGGATTTCGTGCGCATTCCGCCTTCTTTCAGATACCTGAGCACTTCCATGCTCCGCCAGTATTTCGCCTGGATGCGTACCTGACGGGTCAGGCGCTCGACGGTTTCGATGTTGTGCGAAACCACTTCCGGTGCGGCTTCGATGATGTTCAGAATGTTGTGTTTTTCGCCCTTGAAATCGGGTATGAGCGTTTCGAGGGTGGTTTCCGGATTGAGGGCCTTCACGGCCCGGATGGTATGTTGCCAAATGATGCTGCCACCATCCTTGAGTTCATCGCGGTCTACGGACGTGATGACGGCGTGCTTGACCTTCATGAGATGTATGGCTTCGGCCACGCGCTGAGGTTCATCCCAATCCGGTTCCAGCGGACGCCCGGTGGCTACAGAACAGAAACCGCAGCTCCGGGTGCAGATGTTACCCAATATCATGAAAGTGGCGGTACCTGCGCCCCAGCATTCGCCCATATTCGGACAATTACCGCTTTCGCAGATGGTATGCAGCTTGTGCGTATCAACCAAAGACCTGACCTTGGTGTATGCCTCTCCGATGGGCAGGCGCACCCTCAACCAGTCAGGTTTCTTCATTCTCTCCGGAGCAGTGCCAGTACTTGTGATGGATTCTACCATGATGACATTAAACGTTGATCAGGGGGCATGGTTCATTTCCGGCGCCCAAATACCAGGGCAAGGTATCCGTTTGCGAACAGGTTACGGCCGTCAACACGGGCCATCTGTTCGATCTTTTTGGGATAGAATTCGAAATTGAAGCCGAATTCCAGGGCTGAAAGCGCGTTATTGAAGCGATTCCAATCGAATCTGAGGGCTGCCTTTGCATGCAGACCGGGTGCGATCGAAAGGTCACTCCAACCGGTGGCCAGACCTGTACCCCCGACAATATACGGGCCCAGGAAGGCTGCGCTGTCGGCGGGTGAATACTTGATGGTACGGGTACGACCCGGAGGTGCCTGCACGTCGATGTAATAAGGCCGGAGGAGACCCAGGGAAAGCCCACCCGCATAGATCCCATACACTGCCACACCATTCTTATTGCCCTTGTTCCCGATCATGATCTGCTGTCCGTAAGCACCCTTGAGTTGATAGAAATGATTGGTCTTTCCATATACGAAGGGATTGCCCAGAACGATGAATCCTCCCTGGAGGCTGCTGCCGGTGCTTTGTTTCTCTTCTTTGGGATGTTTTTTCTCGTTGAGTTCGAACTGAAGCAGCGTAGCCTTGTAGGGTGATTTCATTCGCCCGATCTCATAGGAGAGGCCATAACCGTCGTGATTCATCTTGAAACCCCACACGGCATGTGTATTATAGGAGGGTTCTCCCTCCTCTTCGTGCTTCAGGATCTCATTGATGCGCTGACGTTTCTCGTTCTTCTTATCTTCGCGATCCCTCCTGCTGTCAACGCGTCCGGGAATCTGTTGCGCAAACAGCTGGGAGGATATCCCGAGCAAGCCGGCTATGATGATGATTCTGCTCACGGTCGGTCGGTTTATTTGTAATGTAAATGTAGATAAAAAATGGCCATGACCTCCACCGTAGTTTATGACGGAGAACTTCGCACATCGTGCACCCATCTCCAGTCAGGATCCGTTTTCAGGGACAGGGAGCGCGTTTTTCGCCCACAGACCTTGTGGGGACTGCATTAGCGAGTTGTATGCTCACCACGATGGCCATCCGAGCACGTGCGCTCGAGGATATGATCAGAGGCATCCGCATCGATATCCTGAAGGTCATGGCGTCCAATCCCAGACGAATCAGTGGGCTACATTTAACATACCATTATCCTCCGGGATTCTCGGCCACGCCGGAACAGCGGAAGGAACTCGAGCATATCGCGATGACCTGCCCCGTCAAAGAGAGCATACATCCGGATATCGCCCTGGAGATCGATTTCAACTGGCCGGAATAAAATACCACAGCCATATGCTAAGACTGGGACTTGTATCGGCCATCCTGCCGGAGCTGACGACAGAAGAGGTCATCGCCTATGCCGCAAAGGTCGGCTTCTCGAGTGTTGAGCTCATGTGCTGGCCGCATGGACCGGCGGAGCGCAGGTATGCGGGCGTCACACACCTCGATGTTGACCGAATGAGTGATTCCGTCGTTCATCAGTTACAAGCTGCGCTGAACAAATACGGCATTACGATCTCCGGACTGGGTTACTATCCCAACCCTTTGGATCCGGACTCCGCCCGGTCGGCCTACCATGTTGAGCACATTATGAAGATCATCAGGGCCGCCGACGCCCTGGGAGTGAAGGTGGTCAACACCTTTGTGGGCAGAGATCCATCGAGGGATATCGAATATAATCTGGATCGTTTCAGAGAAGTTTGGCCTCCGATCGTCGCCTGTGCAGAAGCGCACGATGTCCGCATTGGGATCGAGAACTGCCCTATGTTCTTCACCCGCGACGAATGGCCGGGCGGCAAAAATCTGGCCACGACCCCGGTGATCTGGGACCGTCTTTTCGATATCATTCCTTCACAGCATTTCGGTCTCAATTACGACCCCTCCCATATGGTATGGCAGATGATGGACCCTCTGCTGCCGGTACGGGAATATGCGTCGAGATTCGTGCACGTTCATCTGAAGGACGTTCAGCTGCACCGCGACCGGCTCGACCGGGTGGGTATCATGGCCACGCCGCTGGAATACCACTCCCCGCGAATTCCGGGGCGCGGTGAGATCCACTGGCCGGCATTCTTCGATGCACTGAAGTCAAGCGGTTTCTCAGGTGATTGCTGTCTGGAGGTGGAGGATAAGGATTATGAAGGGTCTCCGGACCGGATCCGTGAGGCGATCGAAAGTGCTTACCACCATCTGAGTCCACTGATCTGAACACGGAACCCGGAAAGTCCGGCACATTAAACTCCTTCATATGGAACTTGCCATCATCATCACCTTCTGTGCAGGCTTCGCCGCTATTGCCCTCGAACATCGTATACGGGTCAACAAGGCGGCTACGGCGCTTTTGACAGGCGTTTTGTGCTGGACCTTTCTGGTGCTGGACGGCGACCGACCTACAGAAGTGACGGATGCGCTGACCGAACACATGGGAGAGATCGCCTCCATCCTGTTCTTTCTGCTGGGGGCGATGACCATTGTGGAACTGATCGATGCCCATGACGGCTTCGATATCATCCAGCGATGGATCCGCACCCGGGATATCCGGACGTTGCTATGGATCGTGTCGTGGGTCGCGTTTGTCTTGTCTGCGGTGCTTGACAACCTGACCACGACCATCGTCATGGTATCACTGGTTAGAAAGCTGATACCTTCTGACCGGGAGAAACTTTTTTTCGCCGGGATGATCGTGATCGCCGCCAATGCCGGCGGCGCCTGGTCACCCATTGGTGATGTCACCACCACCATGCTGTGGGTCGGTGGTCAGATCTCTACTTTAGGTATCATTCGCAATATATTGATCCCGAGTATTTTAAATCTATTGATTCCGATCCTGGGTTTGAGTCTGGTCGTCAAGGGGCGCTTGCAGCAGCAGCAGCCGGTACAGGAACAGGAAAGATCGGGTTCGCGTGATGGACTGGCTGTGCTGATCATTGGATTGTGCAGCCTGCTAATGGTTCCGCTGTTCAAGCAGTTCACGCATCTACCCCCTTTCATGGGCATATTGCTAGGGCTGGGATCGATGTGGGTGGTCACGGAGTTCATTCATCATGAAAAAGATGAGATGGACAGAGACCGCCTGTCAGTAAATTTTGCGCTTAGGAAGATAGATACCCCCAGCATTCTTTTCTTCTTAGGGATCCTGCTCAGTGTTTCGGCACTGGAAACAGGTCATTTACTGCAATCGCTGGCCGCACAATTACAGGAAGTACTGCCGGGTGAGGATGCGTTGGTGTTTTCGATCGGGATCCTTTCTGCGATCGTCGACAATGTACCCATCGTTGCGGCCGTTCAGGGAATGTATGGGCTTGAGCGCTTCGCTCAGGATCATCATTTCTGGCATTTCATCGCCTATGCTGCCGGTACGGGCGGAAGCCTGCTGATCATCGGCTCCGCTGCGGGCGTCGCTGCAATGGGGATGATGCGGATCGAATTCGGATGGTATTTGCGGAAGATCGCACCCTGGGCTTTGCTGGGATATGTGGCGGGCGCGCTGTGGTTCGTGCTGTCCTGACTGCTCACTTTTTCACGCATTTTGCGGTTTTCTCCTTGAAAACGGGTATAAACTCGCATAAATCGGCATGCAAATCATTGATATTTTCAACCTTACGCAATTTTTTGCGTTATTTTTCGATACTTTTAACATTCCTTAACATTTTCATGCTGAAACCGGAAAGACAGGCATACATACTCCATCAGCTGGACCTGCACAACAAGGTGCTGTGTTCCACGCTGAGCGAGCAAATGTCCGTTTCCGAGGATACCGTCAGGCGTGATCTGCAGGAATTGTCGGATGAGGGACGGCTCATAAAGGTGCATGGTGGTGCCTTATCACGTTCCTTCCATTTCATGAGTCAGGGAGCGCAGCCCGTATATTCACTCCAGGCCAAGCGACAAATTGCCGAAAAAACCGCAGCCCTGATACGGAGCGGAATGGTTGTCCTGACCACCGGTGGTACGACCATCCATGAACTGGCCTCGTCCATACCAGCAGATCTCCAGGCAACTTTCATCACCAGCAGCATTCCGGCAGCCCTGGCTTATGCCCATCACCCCTCGATCGAAGTGATCGTGATCGGCGACAGACTCTCGAAACCCTCAAAGATGTGTGTAGGGGGAGATGTGATCTCCCGCATTCGTGACATCCGCGCAGATCTGTGCATCCTCGGGGTCAATGGGATCGACGCTACAACTGGAATCTCGGACAGCGACTGGGAAGTGGTGCAGGTGAAAAAGGCGATGATCGAAGCAGCCAGGAAGACGATTTGCGTGTCTATCGCCGAAAAACTAAACAGCCGGCAACATTTCAACGTATGCCCGTCACATCGGATCGATGTCCTGGTGACTGAGATCCCACCCGAAGACGCCGGATTCGAAGACTATCGGGCACGTGGGATCGCCATATTATAAAAAAACATTCTCAATTATACGTCCATTGTCAACAAACAACGCTTTATATCACCAAATCAGAAAGATCATGAAACAACTCATGCACATGCTGGCGACCTTGCTCATGGTCGTCGGAGTGCACACAGCCATGGGACAGGAACTGACCCTTCGCGGTACGGTCTTGTCGTCAGGCAACGAGCCTGTACCCAATGCGACCATTACTGTCAAGGGCACCCAGCGCAACACAGTATCCGACAACCAGGGACAATTCTCCATCAAGGTTACCAAGGGAGAAGTGCTGGTGGTAACATCTGTCGGGTACCTGTCACGCGAATTGAAAGTGGGCGACAATGCCACGGTACGTATCAGCCTGACGGCCACCGACAATACGCTGAACGAGGTGGTTGTCACGGCCATGGACATCAAGCGTAATCCTCGCGAGTTGGGTTATTCCGTGCAAAAGGTAGATGGAGATGAAGTGAAGGAAACCCAGCGGGAGAACTTCATCAACGGCCTGTCCGGACGTGTAGCGGGACTGACCATCAACCCGACCGGTGGTACTGCCGGTGCGTCATCCTCCATCGTGCTGCGTGGTTTCAACTCCCTCTCCCTTAGTAACGAACCGCTATTCGTGGTGGATGGTGTGATCATGGACAACCAGACCATGAACCAGGGATCTTCCGGCGGCTCGGGCCTGGGTCTCGCGTCCGACCGTTCAAACCGGGACAATGACTATACGAACAGGATCGCAGACCTGAACCCGGCCGACATCGAGTCGGTCACCGTGCTGAAGGGTCCGGAAGCCACTGCCCTTTACGGCAGCCAGGCGAGTTCCGGCGCCATCCTCATCACCACCCGGAAGGCCAAATCCAACAAGCTGGCCGTCCAGTACGACAACTCGATCCGGATCCAGAAGCTGAACCGCTTTCCGAAAACATACGAAGCCTATGAGAACGGAACCAATGGTGTCTATTCTCCGGTCTTCAGTTATTTTGGGGCACCTTATCCGGAAGGCACACAACTGTTCGACAACATCGATATCTTCTTCCGCAATGGTGTGTCGCAAACCCATAACCTGGGCATCGATTTCGGTGTAAAGAATTCGGTATTTCGTATCTCTGCTTCTGTATTCGATCAGCAGGGTGTGATCCCCAATAACGACTACAAGCGTTACAATCTGAGGATCTCGAATACCACCAAACTTTTCGGAGATAAACTGGAGATCATCCCTTCGCTGGCCTTCATCAAGAGCGACAACAGAAAGGTGCTGCGCAGTGCCGGTGGTTATATGCTGGGTCTGCTGGTATGGCCCAATCAGAACTCGATCCTTAATTATGAAGACCCTGCCGGTGAGAAGCTGCCGGTCTTCAACTCCAACCCCAATGCGGATTACGACAATCCGCTCTGGAACGTGAAGAATAACCGCAGTCAGGATAACACTGACCGTTACACGGCCACCCTGGGTATCAACATTAAGCCGACGGACTGGCTGACCATCACGGGTCGCTTTGGTTATGACGCCTATGAATCCGTGGGCTGGACGATCTATCATCCGAAGTCATTCTACCTTTCCCGGGCGCTGAATGGTGCTCAGGACAACTACTGGCAGCGTTACATGGGTTACAACCACACGGCGACCGCCACGGCCAGGAAGAAGATCGGCAATTTCAATTTCCGGGTCATGGTCGGAACGATGTGGCAGGATTATGAGACGCGTATGTTCGCGGTATCCGGCAACCAGCTGAAATCCCCCACCAGTTATGATACCAGCAATACGCTGGAAAGCACCCGGGTCCGATTGCTCCGCAACAACCGGGGTGAATCGAACCAGCGGATCCTCCGTCAGTTCGCCTATTTCGGCGAATTTGCCGCGAACTGGAAGAACATGGTCTTCATGAACTACACACATCGTTTTGAGTCTGCCTCAACGCTGCCCAAAAAGAATCGCAGCTATAACTATCCGGGCGGAAGCCTGAGTCTGATCATGAGCGACCTGATTCCGGGAATCAAGCGATCCGACGCCATTTCATATTGGAAGTTGCGCACATCGCTCGCCGGAACAGCCCGTCTGAACTCCCCTTACTCTACCCAGTCGGTATTTGTAGACAACTTTGCCTCCGGCGGTGGTTATTCCTATGGTTTCACGAACGCCAACCCGGATCTCGCACCGGAGCGCCAGCAGACCTATGAGATCGGTACAGAATTCAGGTTCAAAGACAACCGTTTCGGTGTCGATGCCACCTTCTACAATACCCTGAACAAGGGTCAGATCATTGAGGGCTTCCGTTTGAGTTATGGCACCGGCTTCGTACTCAACACCCAGAATGCGGCCAGCACCCGCAACCAGGGCATCGAGATCGCCGGTGACGCCATGCTGGTCAGCAACAAGAAACTGACATGGAACCTGCGGTTGAACTTCAACAAGATGTGGAACAAGGTCATTGACATGCCAAGGAATGTGGCGGAGTACTATATTTCCGACACCTGGCT
The DNA here is from genome assembly GCA_021299955.1 of Chitinophagaceae bacterium. Classification (GTDB taxonomy): domain Bacteria; phylum Bacteroidota; class Bacteroidia; order Chitinophagales; family Chitinophagaceae; genus Pollutibacter. Next base: position 13,543 of record JAJTFQ010000101.1, on the reverse strand, counting down.
GTATGGCAATGCCCGGGGCGGTCTGGTGTTGAACGGAGCAAACCTGAAGGTCGGTGGCGATATCTTCAATGGTACCGAGATGTTCCTGACACGCTCCGGACGCAGTCGGCTCACCATGGATCGCATGAATCCCCGGGTGATCGAAGGACTGCTGAATGACGGAAAGCAGAACACGCCGAACCCGACGCCCAACTATATTTCGGTGCTCCCTTACTACAACGATGCGTTCTACACAACCATGCCTGAAGAAGCTTTCATCCAGAAAGATGTCAACTGGCTCCGTCTGCAGGATATCACGCTGAGTTATGGCTTCAACCGGGAGTCGCTCAGGTATCTGCTTAAGGGTGTCAAGAGCCTCGACGTGTTTGTAACGGGTAACGATCTGATCCTGATCACCAACTATCGTGGGGCTGATCCCCAGGTGAATGGAAATACTGCCGGTTCGCGCGGCGTAGGCGGTTTCGGATTCGATTATGGAACACTGCCGACCCCGCTGGGCCTGAATTTCGGCTTGCGTGCCGGTTTCTAACATCAAAACTTCATCGGACATGAAAAAATCATTTCAATACAGTTTGATCGCCGCACTGCTGGTCATGGTGACGACCAGTTGCGAAAAGAAGATCGACGAGGCATTTCCACATCCCAACGCCACGGTACGTGTGCCCATCGAGACCCTCCTGCCCGGCATCATCAGCAACTTTCACGGCAACTCTTCGTCTGCGGGCTCAGCCTATGGACTGGCGAATGACGGCACGAATGTCGGCCGGTACATCCAGTACTGGGCAGCCAACGGTGCAGGAAACCAGTACGACCAGATGGGCGGTGCCACCGGTGCCAGTGACGTCATGGGTTCTATCTGGGCGATGCATTACTACGGCATGGGCCAAAACCTCAACCGGATGATAGAGTGGGGTATCGAGGAAAAGAAATGGGATTACGTGGGCGTCGGTTATGCCATCCGTTCGTTCAGCTGGCTGGTGACCACCGAAATGTATGGAGAGCTCATCATGCGTGAGGCCTTCAACACGAGCCAGCTGGTGTTCAAATATGATGACCAGGAAAAAGTGTATGACACCGTCAGGGTCATTGCACGACAGGCCCTCGACTACCTCAACCGCACAGGCGATGGCGTCAGTCAGGCCAATCTTGCCAAGGGGGATGCCTATTTTCTGAAAGGGGATGTCAACAAATGGAAGAAGTTCGTTTACGCAGTATTGGCAAGGTCTTTCAATCACTTGAGCAACAAATCGATCTACAGTGCGGATTCGGTGATCAAATATGCCAACCTCGCCCAGCAGACGAATGCCGACAATGCGGTGATGACCTTTGCCAACACGGGCATCACGGGCACCTCCAATTTCTATGGCCCTTACCGGAACAACGTAGGAACCCTGCGTCAGGGCGCCTATGTGGCCAACCTGATGAGCGGTTTAAACTCCGCATTCCCTGGTGTATCGGATATCCGTCGTTTCTACGTTCTGCGTGAGAACACAAACAACACGGTCAGGGGTGTGAATCCTAACAAGGGTTCCACGGGACTGGTCGCAAATGACCAGCCACGTAACTTCTGGGGTGGCACCTTCGGCACATCTACCGCACCATTGCTGGATACCGGCGCACGCTATGTGTTCAGGAATGGAGCCCCATGGCCGATCTTCACGGCCAGCGAGATGAAATTCATTCTGGCGGAAGCCTACTATCGCAAGGGTATGAGGTCGGAGGCGCTGAACGCATATCGCGATGGCATCTCCCTGAACATCGATCAGCTGATCCAGGACTATTCCGCAGGCATGCGCTCGAACTGGGTCATCACAGCGGCTGACAAAGCCGCATTCCTGGCCAACCCCGTCATCGTGCCATCGGCAGCGAACCTCAGGCTCTCGCATATCATGTTGCAGAAATACATTTCATTGTATGGCTGGGGCATGAACGAGACCTGGACAGACATGCGCCGATACCACTACACGGATATTGAACCGGGGACTACGAATCAGGTCTATGCGGATCTGGTACTGCCGAGCGGGATCGATATGTTTGTCGACAACAAGGGCAAACCCGTTTATCGTGCGCGCCCCCGGTACAATTCAGAATACCTCTACAACATAGCGGAACTGACCAGGATCGGCGCGATGGAGCTTGACTATCACACCAAGGAGCAGTGGTTCTCCCAGAAATAACAGCAACAAAACGCATCACATATGAAACATAACATCATAGCCTCCCTGGCTGCCGCCGGTCTCTTGATCTTCGGCATTACCGGGTGTGAAAAGGATACTTCACTTTATCATACCGAACAACAGGACCTGAGCAATAAAGCGATGGTGAAGGTGTATAGCTCAACGCTGGGCGCCACCCGGAACTATGTGTATTTCGACAACTTGCCCGTAACCGGTGCTGGCATCGCGTACGGCAACCTGTTCCCTTCCGTATCCTTTTATGCAGCCATCAGACCCGGAAATCTGAGTGTAGAGATCAGGGATACCCTGCTGACGACGACTCAGAATGCCATCCGCTACTCATCGAACTTCCAGGCCGGGAAGTATTACACGATCTTTACCTACGATACCCTGAATGCGGCAAAGCAGGTAACCGTTGAAGATAAGATCGAAGTACCTAAAGATACGACCGCAAGGATCCGATTTGCGAACATGATCTATTCACGAACTGCAGTGCCGGCCGTTGATATATATTCGATCAAGCAGAAAGCGAATATTTTCACCAATGTACCCGTTGCCCGCGTAACGGATTTCATTCCCTTTGCCAGCGATATAGCCGATACGCTGTTCGTCCGCGCAACAGGTACTTCCGTAGATCTTACACAGTTGAACGCCATCGTCCCCCGGGAAAAGCGCAGCTATACCATTGTTTTACGCGGTGTGTACCAACTGACAACCGGAACCCTTGCAAGGACGCTCACCAGCTTCACTACCTATTGAGGTATCGGATGAGAAGCATCTTGGGATCTTAACTGAACGCCCGGTCAAATTGACCGGGCGTTCTGTTATTCGTAAGATCTTCGCTGACCAGCATGGGTCAGTGCAGCCCTTTCGCGCCGAGATATCTTTCGGCATCCAAAGCGGCCATGCATCCACTGCCTGCAGCGGTAACCGCCTGTCGATAGATCTTATCCTGTACGTCTCCGGCGGCGAATACGCCTTCAATGTTGGTCTTCGATGTACCTGGAATGGTCTGTATATAGCCGGCCTCATCCATATCAAGCCAACCCTTGAAGATGTCCGAGTTAGGCTGGTGTCCGATGGCCACAAAGAAACCGCTGACGGGGATCTCCGTCGTTTCATTTGTCTGGTTATTGCGGATGCGCACGGCCTCTACCCTTTGCGCTCCGAGCACTTCATCTGTTTCGCTGTTCCAGTACATCCTGATATTCGGGGTGGCAAGCACACGGTCCTGCATCACTTTGGAGGCACGCATTTGGCCCTTGCGTACGATCATATGCACCGTGGTACAGAGCTTACTCAGATAAAGGGCTTCTTCCGCCGCTGTATCTCCGGCGCCAACGATGGCGACTTCCTTGTTTCGGAAAAAGAATCCGTCGCATACGGCGCAGGCGCTGACACCATGGCCATTGAGCCGCTGTTCACTCTCCAGGCCCAGCCACTTGGCGGATGCGCCGGTGGCGATGATGACCGCATCCGCATGGATCTCCTTTTCCTCATCGATCCACACGCGGTATGGCTGTGCGGAGAGATCCACGCTGGTGGCCAACCCATACCGGATATCTGCACCCATGCGGCGTGCTTGTTGTTCGAAATGGACCATCATCTCCGGTCCTTGAATACCATCAGGATATCCGGGATAATTCTCGACTTCGGTGGTGATGGTCAACTGACCGCCGGGCTGGATACCCTGGTATAACAGGGGACTCAGATTGGCCCTGGAGGCATAAATAGCGGCAGTGTATCCGGCAGGTCCGGATCCGATGATGAGGCAACTAACTTTTTCAATGGTGGCTGTAGACATGAACGAAAGCATTAAGCATGCGAAAATACGATGATGTGATCAGATCGTCTGTCACTTTTGTCAGAAACGGTCCGCGGGTTATTTACGTGGGATGATGAGCTGTCTGTATTGTGCAGCATAACCCGTGAAAGCTCCGAGGGCGCCTCCGGATATATTACCGAGGACCTTTACCGGACTTGAGAATGGATTACCAACGCTCTGGAAGCTGAATTCCATGGTCCTGAAGAAGTCATAAGAAGCCTTGTCGATCTCACATAGTTTGAGGGCTACGGTATCACCCCGTTTGAAATAGCGTTCCGAGGGTTCGAAATCCCCGTTCTTATCGAATCCCTTGTCGATCGTCACCGTGTAAACGGAACCATCGATCACCTGGTCATCGAACACCGAATTGAATCCGGGCAAGAACACCCCACGATTGACCCGGGTAAAATAACGTATGTAATTACCAAGGCCCGGCTTGTCGGCTCCGCGCATCATCACGAGTACACTGTTGGAATCCTCCGGTTCCCTGGGTCCCTTCAGATCTTCCCACCATAGCGAATCGATGCGGCGGGTGATGGGCGGAATGGAGGTCTTAGCCGTGTAGGATTTTCCTTCGGCAGAGATTTCAAGCGTGTAGCCTGTGTTGAGGCTGCCGATCATGAGTCCCGACGGATTGAAGGGGTCCACAGAATAATAGAAAACAGGAAGTCCGCCGTTTCGCTTCAGTGAATCTTCTCTGAGTTTCACCCGCATCCTCCCGTCAGAAATGAACACCGAAGCTCCCCGTACAAAAGAGGATGAAAGGATCTCAGGATTGATCTTTGAAAAATAGTTCATGCTGCGGGAAAGGAAAACAACCGGAGGCTGACCATTTTCGATGGAAGCATCCACAACAAGGCTGGCCGACGGTTGATCCAATTCGATCGTGATCTCCTTTTCGCAACTGAGCAGCCAAAGCGACATGATCGTCAGCATGAGATGGGCGAAAGGTCGAAACTTACCGGACAGCAATGGGAGCATCATAAATGTGTAAACAACGGAACGGGACTAGGGTTCAAAAAAAGCCTCCGGAGATCCGGAGGCTGTCAGTTCTGTATGTGTCGCGTATCAACCCAGGTATGCTTTGAGCGCATTGCTGTAACGAGCTTTCTGGAGGCGTTTGATGGCTCGTTCCTTGATCTGGCGGATCCGTTCTTTGGTCAGATCATATTTCTGACCGATCTGCTCGATCGTCACACCATTTTCACCGTCAAGTCCAAAGTAGGCATTGACGATCTCTGCTTCGCGGGGACTGAGGGATTTCAGTACACGCCGGATCTCAGCTCACAGAGAATCCTTGATCACATCATCGTCGGTTACATCGCCGCCCTGGAGCAGATCACCCATGGCAACATCTTCTGCTTCGTGGACAGGCGCATCCAGGGATGTATGTCGGGTATTGCTTTGGAAGATGTTATTGATCTCAGTTTCGCTCATGTCGAGCAATTCAGCCAGCTCCTCGGTGGAAGGTTCACGCTCATGCTCCTGCTCGAAGGCCATGTATGCCTTATTTGCCTTGTTGTAAGTGCCAATCTTGTTTTGAGGGAGACGAACGAGACGACCTTGTTCAGCCAAAGCCTGGAGGATGGACTGACGGATCCACCAAACAGCGTAAGAGATGAATTTGAAGCCTTTGGTTTCATCGAAACGCTGTGCCGCCTTGATCAGACCAAGGTTACCCTCGTTGATCAGATCACTCAGAGAAAGCCCCTGGTGCTGGTATTGTTTGGCTACTGACACCACAAACCTAAGGTTGGCCTGTACCAGTTTATCAAGGGCACGCTGGTCGTGCATCTTGATCCGCTGTGCAAGGGTTGTTTCCTCTTCCGGCGTGATCATGGAGATCTTAGAAATTTCCTGCAGGTATTTTTCAACGGCCTGGGAATCCCTGTTCGTAATCTGTGTCGCTATCTTAAGTTGCCTCATACGTTGTTACTATCCACCTTTCGGCGAGTTCATTGGGATGAAAGATCTGGTTCCGATCTCTTTGCAACGGTTTCAGGTAGTGTCGATCAACGGTAACGAGTCTCGTAGCCCGACAAATATAACCTGCGCCCCTTTAAAATCATAGTGTCAAGGCGGTAAGTCCTGTCACTTTTAGATGTTGCTCATCGTAATTTCCACAAAATTAAGGCCTTTCGCGAAAAAAATTATCCAGGACCTTTTTAATTTCGCCGTATGCGAATCGATTTTAGGTCGGATACGGTAACCCGGCCGACGCCGGAGATGCAGGAGGCCATGCATATGGCTCCTTTGGGAGACGATGTTTTCGGAGAAGATCCGGCGATCAACGCCCTGGAGGGGATGGCGTCCGACCTCTTTGGCATGGAGGCTGCTTTGTTTTGTCCGAGTGGGACCATGACCAACCAGATCGCCATCAAATGTCATACCCAGCCGGGGGATGAGGTCATATGCGACCTGGATTCCCATATTTATCAATATGAGGGCGGCGGCATTGCATTCAATGCCGGTTGTTCTGTCAGGTTGCTGTCGGGGGATCGGGGCCGCATCACGGCGGAACAGGTTTCCGAAGGCATCAATGCCGTTGGGGATGTCCACAAAGCGGTCAGCCGGCTGGTCAGTCTCGAAAACACAGCCAACAGGGGCGGAGGCAGTTGTTACGAACTGACTGAGATCGAAAGGATCCGTGAGGTGTGCGACCGGCACGGGCTGGCATTGCATCTTGATGGTGCCCGTCTCTTCAATGCCCTGGTTGCACAGGGTGGATCGCCCCGCGACCACGGCCGGCTTTTTGACTCGATCTCCATCTGCCTGAGCAAGGGTCTGGGCGCCCCCGTGGGCAGTCTGCTGCTGGGTACAAGCGATTTCATCAAGAGATCCAGAAGGATCCGAAAGGTCTTTGGCGGGGGGATGCGTCAGGCAGGTATGCTGGCAGCCGCGGGCCAGTTTGCGCTGGAGCATCATGTGGAAAGGCTGGCGGAGGACCATCGACATGCCGCCGCCATTGCCGCGGCGCTGGAGCACCAGCCTTTCATCGAACGAGTCCTGCCGGTCGAAACGAACATCATCATCGCGGAGATGCGTCAACCCTGGACGCCACTGGATCTCCAGACGTACATGCAGGCATTCGACATCCGGTTTTTCGCCATCTCCCCCCGGCGGTTCAGGCTGGTCGTTCACCTTGACATCACCCCAGCCATGGTGGAACGGACCATTGGCATCATCAACGACATCAACACATTACCATGTTCCCAAGCATAGACCCGACAACGACCGAAGCCTGGCAGAATCTTTCCACTCATTACGCTGAAAAGATGCGCAACACGCATCTGCGGTCTCTTTTCGCGTCGGACCCCGATCGTTTCAAGCGGTTCAGCCTGAGGATCGGAGACATCCTGTTCGATCATTCCAAGAATATCATAGATGCCGACACCCTTCGACTGCTGACGGAGCTGGCCCACTCCTGCGGCCTGAAGGACGCCATTGATGCCATGTTCGGTGGCGAAGCCATCAATGCCACCGAAGGCCGAGCCGTGCTCCACACGGCCCTCCGTAATCGTTCCGAAAGGGCTGTATTAACGGGCGGAAAGGATGTCATGCCAGAGATCAGGCAGGTGTTGGCGAGGATGCGCGACTGCTGTGAGCGGGTGCATACAGGCGCCTGGAAAGGGTATACAGGCAAGCGGATCCGGACGATCGTAAATATCGGTATCGGCGGGAGCGACCTGGGCCCATTAATGGTCACTGAGGCTCTGCGACCCTATCGTCAGCCAGAAATGGAAGTGTACTTCGTATCCAATGTAGATGGTACACATATCCATGAAACCCTCAGAAAGATCGATCCGGAGGAGACGCTGTTCCTGGTGGCCTCCAAGACTTTCACGACCCAGGAGACCATGACCAATGCCCAGACGGCCCGTAGGTGGTTCCTGTCGCATGCACACGAAGAAGCGCATGTCGCCAAACATTTTGTGGCCCTGTCTACGAACGCCGCCGCAGTGAGTGCCTTCGGCATTGACCCGGCAAACATGTTCGAGTTCTGGGATTGGGTAGGTGGACGATACAGTCTGTGGAGTGCCATCGGCCTTTCGATCGCCCTGTTCATAGGATACGAGCGGTTTGAGGAGTTACTGCAGGGTGCGCACGATATGGATGAGCATTTCAGGACGGCTCCATTTGAAGACAACATGCCGGTCATCATGGCCATGACGGGCATCTGGTACCACAATTTCTTCGGAGCGGCCACGCACGCCGTTCTGCCCTATGACCAGTACCTGCATCGTTTCCCCGCTTATTTACAGCAGGGAGATATGGAAAGCAATGGTAAACAGGTGGACCGGAACGGAAGAAAAGTAGGGTACACGACCGGCCCGGTCATCTGGGGAGAGCCCGGTACGAACGGACAGCATGCTTTCTACCAACTCATTCACCAGGGCACGCAGATGATCCCCTCTGATTTCATTGCGCCGGCGATCAGTCATAATCCTGAGGCCGACCACCATGAAAAACTGCTCTCCAACTCGGCAGCCTGATCGCTGCTTACGAACACAAGATCTTTGTCCAGGGAGTGATCTGGAACGTGTACAGCTTCGACCAATGGGGCGTGGAACTTGGTAAGCAGCTGGCGAACCGGATCCTGCCCGAGTTAGGGGATGAGGCAAACGTCTCGAACCACGACTCTTCAACCAATGGCTTAATTAATGCCTATAAAAAGTTGAGGGTCTGACGAAGAGCATTCTTTTTCGCTCCAAAATATCAACAGGCAATCCATCGGATTGCCTGTTGATATTTTGGAGCAGAAAACGTCAGTCACCACTTGTCGACCTCATCTGAAGCTCCGCCTTCTGCGGCTTCATCGGAAGGCCGGACAGCATCAGCTGAAGGAGCAGCCGGTCCGGCAGCATCTGTGTAACCATCGTATTCGTCGTTCTCATGATTGAAGGCGTCGAAGTCGAAATCCGGCATCAATTCTGTCTTCACATGGTCCACGGCCTCATTGAGGGCCTTAATGAACTTGTTGAAGTCTTCTTTGTACAGGAAGATCTTGTGTCGGTCGTAGCCTTCATCCGTGAATCGCTTCCTACTTTCGGTGATGGTCAGATAATAATCATTACCTCTGGTCGTCCTTACATCAAAGAAATAAGTCCTGCGTTTACCTGCGCGTATACGTTTACTGTACACGCTGTCCATGCGTTTGTCGTTGTGTTCGTATGACACGTTGTTAGTTTTGGTCTTTCGTCCGTGCAGTATGCACAGATCGAGTATGGCAATATCATGATAATTCACAAATTGTACAAAAAAAACTATTTTTTTGTTTTTTTTGTGATGAAAGGCTTAATGTAAGTGTGATCAGTGTTCTTGTTGTCTGCGATAGATCGCTGCGTAATGTCCCTGACGCGTGAGGAGTTCGTCGTGGGTACCGGATTCGACGATCCTGCCATCTTCGAGGACGAGGATCCGGTCAAGATCGAGAAGAGAGAAGATCCGGTGTGTAATAATGATGGCCGTGCGGTTTTCGAGGGCTTCCCTCATACCGGAAAGGATACGGTGCTCGGTGGCGGCGTCGACAGCCGAGAGGCAGTCATCGAAGATCAGGACAGGGGCCTGACGGCATAATGCCCTCGCGATGGATATCCTTTGTTTCTGGCCGCCACTCAGGTTCACGCCGCGTTCCCCTACCCGGGTAGCATATCCATCGGGGAAGGCTTCAATTTCAACATCGATGGCGGCCCTGCGGGCGGCATTGCGGATCTTTTCATCGTCGGCTTCCGGGTCTCCAAATCGTATATTCTGGGCGATGCTCGCACTGAACAGGAATGTGTCCTGCGGAACATAACTGATGCCATCGCGAATGTCCGATAGTTTTAGTTGCCGGAGGTCTGTGCCGTCGATCCGGACGCTGCCGGATGTAGGATCAACATGCCGGAGCAGTAGTTGAGCGATGGTCGACTTACCGCTGCCTGTTTTACCGATGATGGCCACCTTTTCCCCTTTTCTGATGGTCAGGTTGAAGTCTGTCAGCGCCCGGATGCCAGTGTTTGGATAGATGAAGGATACCTGGTCGAATCGGATTTCGCTGAAATTCGGGATGAGGGTGGGGCCCACCGGATCTTTTACCGTCGGGGACGTATCCAGGAACTCGTTGATGCGTTTCTGCGAAGCGGCAGCGCGCTGGATCATGCTGGCCACCCAGCCGATGGCACTGACCGGGAAGGTGAGCATGTTGATATAGACCACAAATTCCGCGATGGTACCGGAAGAAACTTCATGATCGAGCTGATAGATCCCGCCCATGAAGATCGTAAGCAGGGTACTGAGACCGATGAGCAGTCCGATGGACGGGAAATATACGGCTTCGACCATGGCGAGGCCCAGCGTAGATTGGCGATAATCATCGGCATGACGACGAAAGAAGCCGGACATGGCGGCTTCCTGGCCGAAAGATTTGATCACGCGAATACCGGAATAAGATTCCTGCGCATGGATGGTGATTTCGGAGAGTTGGGCTTGTATGCGCTCGCTGCGCCGGTTGATCACATTGTTGACGTAATAGATGGCGGCAGCCAGAATGGGCAGGGGGGACAGTACGTAGAGGGTCAGCTGGGGATTTTCGCGGAACATGTAAAAGAGGCTGAAACCGATCAGTACCGTCAGATTGGTGAGATACATGATGCTGGGCCCGGTGTACATCCTCACACGGCTGACATCTTCGGAGATGCGGCTCATGAGATCTCCCGTCCGGTTTGCCTTGTAGAAAGTGGCGTCCAGCCGCTGGTAGTGGTCGTAGAGTTCGCGTTTCTGGTCGTATTCGATATGGCGGCTCATGACAATGAGCGTCTGCCGCATCAGGAACATGAAAAAACCTCGGAGCAGGGCGACGGCCAGCAGGAGGAGACCACACCAAAGTACGAGGCTTGAAAAGGGACGATGGGAAACATCCATCAAATGGATGAAGGTCTCCACGAGGGGGTCATAGAAAGCCTTCCCGGGGGGAGTTTCGGCGGGGGATCCGTCCGCATCATTCATCCTGATCTCGACCTGATCTACCACATATCCGGTGATCTGTGGTGCCAGGATTCCGAAGTAGTTGGAGAGGAATACGAACAGGAGTCCGAGCAGGAGCCGTCCTCGGTATTTTCGGAAATAGATGTTCAGCGTGCGCAAGTCCTTCATCCTGCGCGAAGGTACATGAAAACAGATACCTCTGTTGGGACAGGATGTTGAAGCTTTTTTTGCACGTTTGCGGGCATGAGCCTATTTTTGCCGTGGAGAGATGGCAGAGCGGTCGATTGCGGCGGTCTTGAAAACCGTTGACTGTTAAAGGTCCGGGGGTTCGAATCCCTCTCTCTCCGCTGATTAAGTTGAATCCGGTCCATTGACCGGATTTTTTTTATGCCAATCAACCGCATTGAAAAAGGCCCGAGGCTCCATCACTACAGTATCCGCTTTCTCTTGAACCAAATGAAAATGATCAGGGCGATCCCGATCATTACGCCGAGTGTAAGGAAATATCCACCGGGCCAACCGAGTTCGGGCATATGTTGGAAATTCATGCCATAGATGCCCGCAATAAAGGTCAGGGGCAGGAAGAAGGCGGAGAAAACCGTGAGCAGTTTCATGACATCATTGCTTCGCTGTGCACTCACAGAATGATAGGTATTGAGCAGATTCCGGGCATTTTCCAGCACTTCGTCGTATTTCAGCACGAGCCGGACGAGTCGATCCCTGATATCCTGCAAAGATGACTTGTTCACATCCCTGACATCCATCTGACCGGCGACCTGCTGAAAGAGTTGTAACAACTTTTTGGTGATGCGGGTCTGTGTCTTCAGATAGTAAAGGTCTTCCAACGACACTTTTGCATGTTGTCGGAGAAACACGGATTGCTCGAGTTCTTCGATCTGTCTGTCGAGTTCGGCCAATGGTGCCTCGTATGTATCCAGCATCCTGTTAACAATATGCAACAACAGATCTGCCGGATGGGCATAGTCAGATCTCAATTGTCCGAGAAATGGGAAATCATGCTGATGGACAGATATCAGCTTTTCGTCGTTGAAGAAGACGGCGATCTTATTGGACAGGTCGTTGATCGTGGTTGCGCCCTCCTCAATGGTTGAAGTGAAGGCCCGCAGGATGATGAACTGGTAGGACGGCAGTCGCTCAATTTTAGGCAGATGACCCCGTTCCAGACTATCGGTGATCTGGTGGATATCGAGATGATATTGCGCAGCGATCTCGTCGAGGCTCTGTCGATCGGGGTTACAGATATCGGTCCAGATAAAGTTATTGAAGGTCCGGATCCGCTGATGATCCACTGTGCGGGCTTCCATGCGTGGGTGCTTTTGAAATGAGCGCTTCTGATCGTCCTGATGTGAAAATAGGAAGATCAATGCAAAATCGATGCAGGGCCTGGGTTTTGAGGTTTTCGACGTCGATCAATGCGGGGTGCGTTCCCTCCTGCATTACCTTTACAATCCGGTGGTTGCGACCTGTCACTCAATAAGTGAATCCCGGAAAACCCGGCCGCATCATGGATCAATCCGTCAACATTGTCTGGCTCAAGCGCGACCTGCGCACCCGTGATCACCGGCCATTCCAGGAAGCCGAGGCAGCAGGAATTCCCTATCTCGCGATCTTCATTTTTGAGCCGTCAATGATGCAGTTGCCCGATCATGATGAGCGACACGGTCGTTTCCAATGGCAATCGCTGACGGATATGCAATCGAGGCTGGCCCCTTTCGGCATACGGGTGGAAGTGTTCCATGGTGAAGCGATCGACGTATTCGACTGGTTGATCCAAACCTACCGGATCGAGCAGGTCCTCTCCTATCAGGAATCCGGCCTGGTAGAAACCTGGCAGCGGGATAAGGCTGTGCGGGCCCATCTTCGATCCAAAGGCATTCGATGGCGGGAATTCAAACGCAACGGCGTACGGAGAGGGATACGTGACAGGTCAGGCTGGGATGCCGACTGGGCGACATACATCAACACCCCGGAGATCGATAATCAGTTCATTCCATGCAGTTTATCCAGAGTACCTCATCCTTTTCCGTTGGATCCCACCCTGATAACATGCTGGGAAACCCCGGAGCCGCTGATGCAACCGGGCGGAGAGACGATGGCGCATCGCTATCTCGAATCATTTCTTCGTGTCCGACATTCCACTTATCAACTGCACATCTCTAAACCCGAACAAAGCCGCACTTCCTGCGGGCGACTGTCGCCGTACATCTCCTGGGGCAATCTGTCGATCCGTCAGGTATTTCGGGCGAGTCATCTGTGGACGCACACACCTTTACACACCAGGCCCATCCAGGCTTTCCGGACGCGCATCATGTGGCATGATCATTTCGTACAGAAGTTCGAACAGGACTGCAGTTATGCCTTTCGGGCCGTGAACCGGGCCTATGAAAACCTCGAGGCGAGTAATGATGCGTCGAGACTGGAAGCATGGATGACCGGTCAAACAGGTTATCCGTTGGTGGATGCATCCATGCGGGCGGTGCGTGCCACGGGATGGATCAACTTCAGGATGCGCGCCATGCTGGTCAGTTTCCTGACGCATATGCTGGATGTAGAC
>JAJTFQ010000100.1 GCA_021299955.1 Chitinophagaceae bacterium | reverse complement strand
CTTGTTTTTGACGGTCGGAACTAAGTCGTACGGAGGAAAACCAATAAGGCCTTTGATGCGAGGCATATTCTGACCAGGGGAAGTAGACATTCCAGGCCAGGTCTGGTTTTCGGGTGCCTTTCTGGATCCCTGCGATCCTTTCTAATTCATCGGCCCGATATGTTTTTACTTTTATTAAACTCCTGGAGATCTCATCCCCAAATGAATGCAAGGCTCCGATGCGGGAGAGTCCGCGGTTCTTCGCTGCGATGTCCGGTACGCTGGCAAAGGCCATCGACTTACATATCCCATCAATGTAATAATCGACGAGCCGATGCATGGCTTCCTCCGGAAATTTGAACCGGGTACCCTTGAATCGTTCTGCCCAGTAGGCCAGTACGGAGGGGTAGGCCAGTCCGTATGAAAGGGTCGAGATCACCCCGTCGGTCCGGTGGTGGAAACTGTAATCTGGCTTCAAACCTCGTTCGGTGCTGAAGCGGATCTCTCCGGCAATCACGCTGACCACCCTCGAAAATTTTGACGTGTCCCTGAGAAACAGGGCCTGTTTGCCGACAAGCCCAGCGATCTTGATCAGATCTCCGCCGGGTCTGGCACCGAATCCCGAATCCAATCCCGCCCTGCGGGCGATCTGCATACCACTAATACGCTGTTTTTCCGTCAGCGCATCATCCATGACCAGCAGGGTTTGAATCATCGCATCTGGTGTGCCGATTTCGTTCCACCACCAATTTTCGCAGATATAATCTTCCCGAAGCCAGTGATCAAGCGCCTTTGATGCGGCCGCTTTCACTTTTTCGTTACCATACAAGGGAGAGCGTGGGTTTCGGAACGCGCGCGCCAATTCCAGCATCTTTTCCAGGTGAACCCGGTGCTGGAAAGCGGTTTTGGTGGTATCCTGGTAATTGATACCGGGCCAACTGCCGTCGGGGCGCTGGTCATTGACAGATGTCATGATTTGCCTGAGCTTGACATCTGAGCGAAGCACATCCAATCGGATCCGATGCCGTATCGTATCCAGATCGGGGTCAGTCTGCGCCATGGAGGATAGGGAGAGCAGGAGGGAGGTTATTCCCCCGATAAGATTGAGGCGCATATTTATGTTCATTTGAATTTCACATATCGATTACTTCCATTCGCTAAGCGACCTAGTTTTCCCGGGTTGAGCCTTGCCGGGCAGCAGATAGGAGTTGACGGATACCTTTGCGCCTGCTGGGATCACTGCTTCGAAACCAACCATGATGGTGCCCGGATTTGGCGCGTCATAGTACTGCGGGGGATCGGTCGACCAGGTTCGCATTTCGATCTTCGCGTCCGTTTCGATCCGGAGGCGAAGGGTCTTTCCATCCTTGCTGCGGAGTGCTTCGTTCGGTCCTGTGATCTTTACATTCGCCGGAGTAAGCAGTGTCCAGCGTACCCTGGTTTCCTTGTCACGGGCCATCCATTCGTCTCGGACCACCACATGACTTCCTTCCGAAATGGCAATCCCGCGTTGTGCCCCGGCCAGCTGGCCATAGTATACCGCCGTCAGATCGGTCACCGCGTGCATGAATGCCTTCCTCATGCCGGAGGCGATGATCGGTGCGTAACCGTCGACCCGTTGGAGTTGACTGTCGACCGTGATCGTATTATGTGTGAAATTATTGAGT
This sequence comes from Chitinophagaceae bacterium, assembly GCA_021299955.1. GTDB lineage: Bacteria > Bacteroidota > Bacteroidia > Chitinophagales > Chitinophagaceae > Pollutibacter. Next base: position 6,937 of record JAJTFQ010000100.1, on the reverse strand, counting down.
CGGAAGATCGTCCATCGCTGGGCATCCTGTGCCCTCCCGAAGAGCTTGATCCCCTTTGATTCCAGTGATTCATACTCCTGCATGCCAAAGTCCATGGCCCAGCGGACGCCATCGGCTTCCATCACAAAGGATCCGACATCCATGTGTGCGTGGTTGATGTTGGCGGAACCGCCTTTCATCGCCACCCAGATGGCATTGGGGTCGGTCCATGAGGTCCGCATCATCGCCATCGGATTCTTCCCGAGTCCTACCCACATCAGGTCTTTGGGGACGGGGATCCTGTCCATCCGAAAATCTGCTTTCCAGAGCAGGGCAGCCGGGATCAGGCGGTCGCCGACCCTGTTTGCCACACCGCTCCGTTCCAGGTGCATCCTGTCCATGTACAGGACGGACGGGTCGCCCAGTTTGGCCGCCATCCAGCACATGGCGGGATGAAAGCCGCCGCCAGAACCCGCATCGGAATAGTTGAAAGGCCGACCCGACGGACCGGTCATGTGCGCCATAAAGCCTGTGCTCTGCAGGAAACCCGGCATGGCCGATAGCCCAAAGTCTGTCCCGAAGCAGGTCTCCATCGCGCTCAGCCACATGACATTGAAACTGGTCCCATAGCCCCAGTATCCATACCCTTCGGGATAGATGCCATCCGGTCCATAGTCCGTCATCGGTAGGCGGATCGAAGAGATGGCCCGGTTAATGATGCGCACCGCCAGCTCCGGCTGGTGCTCGCGGATGGCCAGCGCACCATAGGTCATCCCGGCATTGCATACCTGGTTCCAGTTATGTTCTGCCGTCAGCCAGCTGTTGTATCGCTTGTCCAGCGAGGGTTCCAGCCCCTTGTGGAGTATCGCGTCGCGGATGGCGGTTCTTGATGTTTCTGAAAGCGTACCATGCAGCCAGTCATAGCCGATGGACATCGCCATGGTCATCTCCGCCACATCCAGGAAGTGGGAGGGGTTCCAATCGCTGAACGCCGCGATCGTCAGCATCTCCCGTTCGGCCCGGTCGAAGTATTTCCGGTCTCCTGTCATCCTATATGCATAGGACAACTGAAAGATCCTGCGGATGGCCTCCCGGGATTTATCCAGCAGCCGCCTGCCGATCTGGATGCGCTGGAGCACAGGCAGGTCAATGAACCGGTCGGATTCTTTTACAATGGCATCGTGCAGGGCCGACCAGGTCTTATCACCCCGGATGGATGTCATCAACACTTTTTCTGTGCCCGCCTTCAGCAGGATGCGGGGGTGATCCCCAAAAGGCGTGTTCAGATCGATGGAATCGCCGGGGATCGAACGGCTGTTCTGAACAGAAAGGATCGCCCGCTCAGGCGATCCTGAAGGGGATGCCGTCAGTTCAGGTGACAGGAATGAGGATAATGAGATCAGGCATAGTCCGGATAGCATTCTGCGCGTTGCATTCATGTGGCGTTCGCAATTGATGGTCCCGCTACTACGGCAGGACCCGGGTGAACAAGGATGGGTTATTTAGATCCGTAGGCTTTGCCTGTAAAGGGTTTGACACCGACTTTCTTTTCCCAGGCTAGGTATTCGTTGAGCATCGATCTGGCGCGATCCGGCTGGCTGGCCGCGAGGTTGTTCAGTTCAACGGGGTCTGTTTGCATGTCATAGAGTTCCCAGCCGGCATCGTCGTGATCGCGCACCAGTTTCCAGCTCCCTTTGCGGATGGCTTTGTTTCCTTCGTGCTCCCAGCAATAGGTGCGGTCAGGGAGGGGTGCCTTTCCCCAGAGATAGCTCAGGCTTTGTCCAGGCAGCGAGGCATCAGGCGCACCGGCGAGTTCCAACGCCGTCGGCATGAGGTCCATTACGTGGCCCACGCCATCGGAAAAGCCTTTGCGGGGTTTGATCCCGGCCGGCCAGTGAACGATGAAGGGGGTGTTGATGCCGCCCTCATGCATGTAATGCTTGTACATCCTGAAAGGGGTATTCGTTACATTGGCCCAGGCTTCTTCGAGGGCGGAGTAGGATCCTTTCTCTCCGATCTTTTTGGACGGATCATGTCGGTTTTGGGTATTCACCGTCTCGGCGCATCCGCCGTTGTCTGACAGGAAAACGATCAGGGTGTTTTCGTACTGGCCGGAAGCCTTGAGTGCAGCGACCAGCCGGCCTATGTTCTGGTCCATCCGGTCGGTCATGGCTGCATACACGGCCATCCTGCGTACCCATTGTTCTTTATCGCCCTGATCTTTCCAGTTTGGAATGCCCTTGGTACGGGCACTCAGCGGATACCGCGCATCAATGTATCCCACTTTTTTCATGCCCTGATATCGGAGATTCCGAATAGAGTCCCATCCGGCGGCATACAGTTTCTCGTATTTGGCGATGTCCGGTTCCAGGGCATGCAGCGGGAAATGCGGCGCCGTATAGGCCAGGTAGAGGAAGAAGGGATCCTTTTTCCGGTTGGCCGCATGTTCCTTCAAAAAGCCGATGGCCTGATCGGTAAAGGCATCGGTAGCATAATATCCTTCCTGTGGGATGGTATAGATATCATCGTCCAACGCATAGAATCGCTTGTCTTTTTCGGCGGGGGTAACCTCATAGAAGCTGGACGCGCCCGAGATCAGTCCGAAGTATCTGTCAAAGCCGCGTTTGCGGGGCCAGTGCTCGCGTCGCTCCCCGACATGCCATTTGCCCGACATGTAAGTGGCATACCCCGCCTTTTGCAGGGCTTCCGCGATGGTGGCCTTTGATGGATCCAGGAATCCCTGGTAGGGGCCGGCTTCGTATTTGGCATTGGCCAGGGAGACCATGTGTCCCACTCCGACCGCGTGTGGATACTGACCCGTAAGCAGAGAGGCGCGGGTCGGGCAACAGCGGGCATTGTTGTAGAAGCTGCGCAGCTTCAGGCCACCCGCTGCGAGTTTATCGAGATTGGGCGTCTGCACTTCGCCCCCATAGCAGCCGATGTCAGAGTAACCAAGGTCATCTGCCATGATGTATATGATGTTGGGACGGGCGGGCGGCTTCACAGGAGGTTGCAGGGATGCCGTCATCAGGAGCAACGGTATCGCACACAGGGTGGCGAGCATACGTTTGCATTTTACGAAATGGAGTTTCATGCCATTGGTTTTCATCCTTCTTCTGTTTGATGACGGAATTTACTCAATCTTTTGGGATGATTCAAGGTTTCGTTGACAGACATCCCAATGGGCCTTGGGCAATGATCATAGACGGTCTTCACGCCATAAATGTCTGAAATGGAATACATATCCTTTTGCTTGAAGGAATATAACTATGCGTACATGCTTATGTGAGCATCATTCTATGAATATGACATCCTTGATATGATTTATCACGGGAAGCCATGCCACTTTTGACAGATCTCGCTCGAAAGGTATCCGAGGACAGATTTGTTTTGATAACGGGTAAGTACCAGCGCCCCGAAATTTCCGGGTTGGATCGGCCGGGAAAAGAGATAATATGATCCGTGGGAATGCATACCCAGATCGACCAATATTTCAAATCAACAGGCAACCGATGACAATATCTCCATATATCCGATCAATATCATTTTTTGTCCTGTTGTTGGGGGGACGATACTGGTACCCACCCGGCAGCCCGTGAGGCTTCAGGCAGTTTCGGGATGCCCTGGAACGTCCCCGGCAAACCCTTTGCGGATGCCCACGTGCCCTTCATCCCGCAGCGCGGCAGATTCATGTTATTGAAGCTGACACTGGACATGTGAATAAAACACACATGCGAAAAAATACTAACACCTCATGTGGGCACGTTTGAAGAAAGAACTCGGATGATTGTGGCCGGCAATCCAGTTGTCGATCGGCGGTTCGCCGTTGTTCTGGTGATTTGCCGGCTGAACGACATGGAGAATGGGGCGATGACCATGAAGGCGGACTGGGTGGGCTGTATGGTAGTGATCGGTTATATATATATTGCCCGATTTGTCATCAGATTCCTGAAAAACGCCGCAGAGGCATGAAAAGCTGAAAGATGACCCATAATGTATTGACCGTCAACGCGCAGCAGCTCAATGAGTACATGCGCAACGAGCTGAATCTGTCGGAGGACATGGTCGTGGTCAATAGCCTGGCGGACCTGGCAGGGATGCTATCCGGGAAGGAGTCGAAGGGGCGGTATCCGGACTCCTGAAAGCAGCCCGACGCAGAATAAACGAAGGAGAAGCCGGGCCGGCAAAGGATACGGCCCCGGATGTTACAGATAAAGCTGAATAAGGAAAACGGAAAAATATGACGAGGATAGAAACGCCCCCGTATCAGATGCGTCAGCGGCTGGATTATCAGGTGGTCCTTGAACTCAGGGTCCTCCATACCTATTATCACAATCTACGCTGCAGCGATCTGCAGATCTCGCCAACCCCGGAGACGGCGGCCAAGCTGCGTGGTTTCGGGCTGTTGTTCAGGGGCGAAAGTGATGGGTTCCTGTTGGCCGCAGACAATAATCGCGATTACACGAATCCGATCTTTCAGCAACCGGAGACCTTTGAATTCCAGTTCAAGGTCACCAATCCTCAGTTCCTGAATTTTACGGACATCCCATACCGGTCCGGGCAGTTCCATATCTTCGAAAGCATCGACGGAAACGACGGGGCCCTGCACCCCGGCCACTATGTGGATTTCGACACCATGCGCAACCGGGATGTGGATGGCATTCAGGGAGTGATCCGACTGAGGCATGACCCGCAGCATCCGATCGTGCCGATGTACTGGGACTCTAATACGACTGGTCCCAAGACACACTTCATCCGTTTTGGCTCCCGCGAGACCTATTTTAGCTATTTCCTGCATGGAAAGGATATCGATGCGGAGACATCCAAATTATTTTTTGTAGAAAAATTTGAAATTAATAGAAACTCTTACACATTTAATACCCCTCAATCCGCCACCCTGCGAAACGGTACCAAAGGATTCCGAATCAATTCGTTAGAACCTTTGGCCATGAAAGAGTCCTACACGGGACAAGGAACTCTGGTGATGCGTAAGCGCTCCGTGAATCCTTTTGAGTACCGCAGGTCACTTCCTATGCCAAAGCCAGACATGGTCGTTTTCGACCCCGTCAGTAAGACCTTTTTCTCGGAATTATTTGTCAAACTCTAAATCACAATAAGGGCAACAGTTCTCGCAACCCCGGTCGTCTACATCGAAGAAAAGAGCGCCTTATCATCGCCGAGGTGAACGATTGACGTACCCGTATGGAAGAGGCCCTGGCCAAAGGGGCAGCAGCGGAGTCTGTAGAGGCAGAATTTTTTGAATTCAAAGACAACGAAGTGGTTTGATCACGAAATGCGCTTTCAGATAGCGTTATGTAGTCAGGTGCACACCCGCCGTAACCAGCGCAGATAAAAAAAATGGCGAGGAAATATCCACTCCGATCGTTATATTTGGTTTGTACGAACCAAAACCAAAACGGAGCGATTGCCTGCCATTACCACAGTCTCCGATCAGGAGCTCGCCATGCTCGTGTCCAGGGATGACTCCCGGGCCTACGATGCACTCTTCAGGAGGCATTGGAAGCGCATTTATTCGGTGGCACGAGATCTGCTTAAATCCGACCACCTGGCAGAGGAAGCTGTGCAGGAGGTGTTCCTGAAGGTCTGGTCTGCCCGAGCTGAGCTGGTTGCCATCAGGTCTTTTGAGAACTGGCTGTTCATCATCGCCCGAAATCATATCTACAATACATTGCGGCGGAAAATGAGGGAGAAGAGTTTCCTCTCCATGCTTTCGGAGTCCTTTGGCATCCGTCAGACCGGTCCGGAGGAGATGCTGCAGGTCAAGAAGCGCGCGCGCCTTCTGGACGACATGATCCGCCAGCTTCCCCCGCAGCAACAGGTCGTGCTGAGGATGGCGCATCAGGCGGACATGAGTTACGAACACATCGGAGAAATGATGGGCATTTCACGAAACACCGTCCGAAATCATCTCGCCAGGGCCGTGCAGACCCTTCGTTTTCAGATGCGGAAGGCTCCGGAAGACCTTTCCTGAACTTTTCGTTCCCGAATTCAGGATTTTTTTTGACCAGGTGGTACATTCTCTTCATCCGGGTGTCTTCATCCCCGGAATCTAATGTAAGGCAATGGGCATGGATCGGGAACGGCTTGCATCACTTTGGCGGGATTATGTGCGGGGAAGCCTGCGGGGTGAGGAACTGGATCGGTTCCGGGAAGCCCTGGAAGACCCTGCAACCGGCGAGGCCATCCGGGAGGAGATCGGGAGGATGTTGTCAGACGCATCTGAGGACCCTTTTGTGGACGGGGATGTCGAGTCAAGGATCAGTGGGCGGCTGATGGCAACTATGACCATGTCCGGCTCAGAACCGCACAGACGAATGCTGCCCCGCCATTCCCTGTTGTCTGTGGCAGCCTTGCTGTTGCTGGTGCTGACGGCTTCGTGGTATGTATGGATGCAGCGACAGACTCCGGAGGAGAAACCCCTGGACGGTGTTCGGACCCAGACCATGCGGCAGGTACCGCTGGCACCGGCGGCCGATCATGTGGTGCTGACCCTGGGCAACGGATCCCGCATTCCCCTCGACGGAATGGAGGATGGAACAGTGGCCAGGGAGGGTGGTGCATCGGTGGTCAAGCGCCGGGATCTGCTGGTGTATGGAACCGCTGTGATCTCTCCGCTCACGCCGCTTTTTCATACGATCCAGACGCCTCGCGGCGGCAGATATCAGGTGAACCTTTCAGACGGCACCCGCGTCTGGCTGAATGCGGCATCCGGTATCCGGTTTCCGGTGAGTTTTTCCGGAGATATTCGCGAAGTGGAACTCACAGGTCAGGCCTACTTTGAGGTAGCACATGAAACAGCCCGACCGTTCATTGTGAAGATCGGTGATGCCAGGGTCGAAGTATTTGGAACCCATTTCGATGTGATGGGATATGGAGATGATCCCGAGATCCGCACCACCCTGCTGGAAGGATCCGTAGGGTACAGGTCAGGCTCAGC
>JAJTFQ010000099.1 GCA_021299955.1 Chitinophagaceae bacterium | reverse complement strand
CGGGTAACCCTCCAAGGGTCGGGTAACCCTCCAAGGGTCGGGTAACCCTCCAAGGGTCGGGTAACCCTCCAAGGGTTGGGTAACCCTCCAAGGGTTGTGTAACCCTCCAAGGGTCGGGTAACCCTCCAAGGGTCGGGTAACCCTCCAAGGGTTGGGAATATGCAATTATGTTGCGACTAAAACAGTCGGCTATTTGTCTGTTTTTTTCTTTTGTTTTACCCCAAACTGCATTTTCAGCATCCTGCTTTCTTGTGATGGTTTATCAATCTTCAACAAGATCTCCTGCTCATGATACCGTATAAACCCATCCATCCCGCCGAAGAGGCGCATGACCGGGTTCTTCCGCGCCTCCGCAGTACCCATGCTCCGATAGATGGAATAGGAACTGTACGGCCAGTCCTCCATCCGACGCACAAACCCGTGGTGTACCGGGTTTGCATGTATGTAATGAATGAGCTGGCAAAGTCCGGCATCATCTTCAACCTCCTTCCATCGGGTGTTCTGGCGAAAAAGACTGCCCATCCGGTCGTAAGTATGGTTGTATGCCTGGGTATAACTGTTCAGGGCATGGGAGAATCTCCTGGCGATCAGCCGACAAGCCGCCGCTTCGTCCAGCAAACCGAAGGAGGGGTCACGATCTCGCAGCTGGTCCAGTTCAGGAATTCCACAGGCCAGATGAAAATGATTCGGCATCAGGCAGAAAGCCGGAAGTCGAACACTGGATCCCGTCTTCAGGAGCAGGCGGGTCAAGAAAAAATGGTAGTTCCTCGCCTCAGAGAAAATGTTCTCGAATCCATTCGAATGATTGAACACATGATAATGCTTTCCTGTTTCCATTTTTTATTTGCAAGTTGTACCTGTCATTTGCCGGAAACAAGTCGTAAATACACCGCACAAACGATCTTTTTCTCCTCACTTCGTGTTAATTTCAAGTTTCAAACGGTGATCGTCCACAATTCAGACTTTCATCAAGCTAAAAAATATGGACACCTACGGAAAGATTCTGCTCGTCGCCATTCCATCATTTCTCGTGCTGGTACTGCTCGAAAAGCTCTATGGATGGTACAAAGGCCATGACACGGTTCGCAACCTGGACATGATCTCCAGTCTGAGTTCGGGCATCACCAATGTGACCAAGGATGTCCTGGGGCTCAGCGTGGTCGTCATTTCTTACGGATGGATGGTACGTAATCTGGCGGTAACCTCTGTGGATTCCGGATTCCTGACATATTTCATCGCCTTCATGGCGCTTGATCTCTCCGGATACTGGACCCATCGGATCGCCCATACCTACAACCTTTTCTGGAACAACCACATCGTTCATCACAGCAGCGAAGAATACAACCTGGCCTGCGCCCTGCGTCAGAGCATCTCCGTCTTTTTCCGCATCTTCACCTTCTTACTGCTGCCGGCCGCCATCCTGGGGGTTCCGCAGTCTGTTATCGCCACCGTCGCACCGCTTCATCTCTTTGCTCAGTTCTGGTATCACACCCGACACATCGGTAAATTAGGATGGCTGGAACATGTGATCGTTACACCTTCGCATCATCGTGTCCATCACGCCATCAACCCAGAATATATCGACAGAAATTACAGCCAGATCTTCATCTTCTGGGACAAACTCTTCGGAACCTTCCAGGAAGAGTTGGATTCGGTTCCCCCCGTCTATGGCATCACACGTCCGGTGCGGACATGGAATCCGATCAAGATCAATTTTCAGCATCTCGGTCTGCTGATCATGGACGCATGGCAAACCCGCGCATGGCGCGACAAATTGCGCATTTGGTTCATGCCGACCGGATGGCGACCGGCCGATGTGGCTGAAATCCGGCCAGTTGACAAGATCGAGAACGTTTATGATTTCGAGAAATACGACACCCACGCAGGCATCCCGTTTCATGTATGGTGCTGGGTCCAGCTGCTGGCGATGCTGGCTTTCATCACCTGGTTCTTGGGTCATATTGCCGAGATCGGAACTCCGGGGATCTTCGTGTACGGCGGATTTATTTTTCTCAGCATCTATTCAATGACCGAATCCATGGACCGCAATCCGTTGTCCATTGGTTGGGAATTGTTGCGGGTGATCTTTGCCGGCTATCTGCTGTATGCGCAGAACGGCGACTGGTTTGGCGCCTCATCCCTTGTACCTGCTTCCGGCTGGTTGGTCGCCGGCTATCTCACTTTCTCTCTGCTGTCCACCATTCATTTCGCCGTGCTGCACAGACGGGAGGATGCCATGCACCGGACTTTAGCCTCTTTAGATTCCGCCGTGCAGGCGCCATAAGAACCTGCCCACCATTGTTGCCGCCGGATCAGGATTATTAGGCAATGACAGGGCCGGTCGAGGGTTCGTTGTTCACGATGCGCAGATATCCAAATGGGTTGGCATTCTTCAGTGCATCCGGCAGCAACGTGTCGGACCATTGCTGATATGAGAGCGGACGGGTGAATCTTCTGATACCGTCGGCTCCGACAGAGGTGAATCGAGCATCGGTACTGGAGGGATAGGGGCCGCCGTGATGCATCGACAGACAGACTTCCACGCCTGTAGGCACCCCATTCAGGATGAGGCGTCCACAGCGGTCAGCAATGGCCGCCATCAATGCCGGGTGATGTGCGATCTCGTCGTTCGTGCCCATCACGGTACAGGTGAGCTGGCCTTCCAGTCCTTCTGCGATCCTGAGCATCTGTTCTGCATCCCGGCATCGCACCACCAGCGAGTATGGACCGAATACCTCCTCATGCAGCAGTGGGTTTGCGAGGAAGGCGTCACCGTCCACTGTGGCGATGGTGGCCGTACCATGCAAATCTTCCGTGCCTGAAAGCCCGGTCGCTAACACTTGCACGTCATTTTGATCCAATGCCGCGGTCTTCTTCGAGGCATAGGCCTTTGAGATGCCGGCGTGCAACATTGGGGCCGCCGGGATGGCGCGTATGCCATCAGACAGGGCGTCCATGAACTGATCCAGTCCGGGACCTTCTACACCTATGATGAGTCCCGGATTGGTACAGAACTGCCCGACCCCGAGGGTGATGGAGCCTGCGCATATGCCGGCGATGCCGGAGGCATCCTCTGACAGTCTTTCCGGCAGCAGAAAAATCGGATTTACGCTGCCCATTTCAGCGAATACGGGAATGGGGTCCTTACGTTCGTTGGCCCAGTTGAAGATCGATCGGCCTGCGAGGTGTGATCCTGTAAACCCAACCGCTCTTGTTCTGGGATGTATCACCAGGGCGCGTCCTTCTTCCAGGGTCTGTGTGTGGACATGAAGAAAGATGTCTTCCGGAAATCCACATGCCGTCAGGGCCTTCCGGATGCATGCGGCCACAGCGTCCGACGTGTCCGGATGTGCGGGATGGGCCTTTACGACCACCGTGCAGCCTGCTGCAAGCGCACAGGCCGTATCTCCGCCAGCGGTGGAATAGGCGAAGGGAAAATTGCTGGCACCGTACACCAGCACGGGCCCCATCGGAACCATCATCTTCCGGATGTCCGCCTTTGGTGGAATCCGCTGAAGATCGGCCGTATCGATCCGTAACTCCAGCCAGTCGCCGCGTTCGCACGCATCGGCATAGGACCGGAGTTGAAAGGCCGTTCGTGCGCGTTCGCCTTTTAGCCGGGCCTCCGGGAGGTTGGTCTCCCGCATCGCGATCTCAATGATCCCATCTCCCAGCGCCTCCAGTCCTGCAGCGATCTCCCGCATCAGCCTGGCACGGTCAGACAGGGGGCGCATCCGGAAGTCCTGCCAGGCTGCCCATGATCTTTCCATCATTTGATGGATCGTCTGCATTTCTTCGTTTTCTGCGGCACGTATCATGCTGAAAAGATTGATTGGTTATTGAGTGATTAATCCCAGCCTTCAGCCGGCATGTTTGGTCTGGAACGAACGCCCTCCAGGATGACATGCAGGATGCGTTCACGTTCCGCGCCTTCGAGCGGCAGACGTGGTGCGCGCACATGCTCCGATCCAATACCGGTGATCTCCGATGCCAGTTTGATGTATTGCACCAGTTTGGGATGGATGTCAAGTTCCAGCAGCGGCATGAACCATCGGTAAATGACTGTCGCTTCAGCAATGCGTCCGGATCTTGCCAGTTTGTATATGGCCACGGTCTCTTTCGGGAACGCATTCACCAATCCTGCCACCCAGCCATCAGCTCCAAGCAGCAGCTCCTCCAGAGCGAGGGTATCGACACCGCACAGGATCGACAAGCGATCTCCGAACCGGTTGCGCAGTCGCGTGACATTGGTTACGTCACGGGTGGATTCCTTCACGGCCGTGATATTGGGACATTGGACAAGCTCCGCAAACATATCGATGGTGATATCGATCTTGTAATCAACGGGATTGTTGTAGATCATGATGGGTAGCGAGGTGGAGGCGGCAATGGCCCGGAAATATTCGACGGTCTCCCGATCGTCGCTGCGATAGCGCATCGGCGGCAGGAGCATCAGTCCATCCGCATTCCAGGAAGCAGCGAGTTCCGCCTGCGCCACTCCCTCTCGGGTCGAACTTTCCGCAATGTTGACGATCAAAGGCAGATGACTACCACCCACGGCGCGTGCGATGGTCGTGAGCTGACGTTTTTCATCCGTGGTGAGCGTACTCGCTTCACCGAGGCTTCCTCCGATGATGATGCCATCCACACCGGCCGTCAACTGGGCCCGAAGATTTTGTTCGAACATGGCCATATCCAGGCTGTCGTCGGACCTGAATGGTGTGATGATAGCGGGAAATACGCCCTGCCAGGAAAACGTCATGTCGGTATTTTCTGCAAACGTACAAAATTAAAGGCCAGTCGGCCCCCAACAGGCGCAGGCCACTTCTTGCGTGAACTTTGTTACCAGCGGGCGATGAATTATTCACCTGAAGTTATCTTTGCAGTATCTTTCTTTTTCATTGATTTTCGTATTCAAATTTGAACGAACAACTTCTTATAGAAAGGTTGAAGGCAGGTGATCAGACTGCATTCCGGGACATGGTAGAGGCCCGGCAGGGACTCGTGTACAATACGGTGATCGGGTTTCTTCAAAATCCCGAAGATGCGGAGGATGTGACACAGGAGGTCTTCATCAAAGTGTACGAATCAATCGGTCAATTTAAAGGGGAGTCGGCATTTACGACCTGGTTATATCGTATCGCGGTTACATCTGCATTGGAATTTCTGAGAAAGAAGGGCCGGAAGAAGCGATCGGGACTGATCACCCGTCTCTTTGGTGACGGAAATACGCCCCTGGCCGATCCGCCCGATTTTGTGCATCCGGGCGTTAAACTGGATCAGCGGGAGAATGCCCGCATGTTGTTCAAAGCGATGCAGGTATTGCCTGAGAACCAGCGCATCGCCTTTACCCTGCACAAGGTTGAGGGGCTGAGTTATCATGATGTGTCGTCCGTTATGGGGTTGTCGATCTCTGCGGTGGAGTCACTCCTGCACCGGGCCAAGCAAAATCTGCGCAAAACGCTGGAAAAATCGATGAAGGACTGAAAAAGCACCGCAATTTTTAATAATTTCCGTCATCTTACTAATTTGGAGGTAGTTCAATTATGCAAACCGGATCACATCATGAGGTCAACATAGATCTGATTCTGGACAGCCTGGACGGGATGGAGCGAGCCCAACCCAGGCCGTTCCTTCATACCCGTGTCATGGGCCGAATGGAGCAGAACCGCCGGAACCCCTGGGTCCAGACCTGGAACTTTGTTTCCAGGCCAGCCGTTTCGCTGACCATCATTGCCGGACTCATGTTGCTGAATTTCATCACGTTGTACCAGCGGACCAACGATCGGTCAGCCATCCACGAGGAGTCGATCGCATCCGTTGGCGTAGAATATGAGGCGCAGTTTGTTTCTTATTACGCTATCAACGACGAGCAGCCATGACGCAGATCACCCGCAGTAAATGGTTCGTCATTTCCTTCGCCGTTCTCCTGGTCTCGAACATTATACTGGTTGTCATCCTTTTCCGGAACGACGAAAAGCCGGAGGAAAAAAGGGGGACAGCTTTCTCTCAGATGGTGTTCGAACTCCAGCTGGATACCATGCAGCAAGAGATCTTCAGGCAACGAAAGGATAGTTTCATGAAGACCATGAAGCCGCTCTGGGAGGATATTCGCAAGTCGAAGTACGAAATGTACCTCCATTTGCAGCAAGCCGACACCCCGGATTCCGTGATCCACCGCCTGGCGGTCGTGATCGGCGAAAAAACAACCATGTCAGAGGAACAGCAGTATCGTCATTTCCGGGAACTCAGGATGGTGTGCACCCCCGAACAGCGTGTCCGCTTCGATACCCTTGTCCCACAGTTGATCTCTCGTTACAGGAACAGGAAGCAGCCTCCGGCTACCCACGCTCATTGATGCTCTTTTTGGTTGTGTCCCGATGTTCAATCCATCATCGGCAGACTCATGAGGGGCAGATCCAGTTCATCGAATACTTTTCCGGTTTCACTTCCCAGCATGAGGCGGTCCAGCCAGTTGTGCTTGTGCGGGAATAATACCAGCATGTCCACTTCGTGATCGCTTGCGTATTCAGCCAGCATTTGACTCAGGGATGATCTGTCGGGATGTTCGAGCACTTCCAAAGATGTGTTGAGTGATGTCGTCCACGCCTCCCTGACCATTTCATCCCGTTCCCATTCGATCTCATCGCGGACCCTCACATGCAGCAGAATGATCGTTGCATTCAGTCCTCCGGCAAATCTGACGATGAACTGCAGCCTGCCAGGGTCCGGGACCTCTGAAAGATCGGTGCAGACCAGGATATTTCGGATCACGGGCGGGAGCACTGCATGCTCCGGTACACAGAGCACAGGGGTCGGGGGATGAGTCAGCAGATGTCGGCCTGTGCCGGTTGATGTCCACAGGCCGGTTCTGTCCCGGGCGGAATGTCCCGTCACGATGAGGTCGGCATGCCATGCCGTCGCTCTCGATGCCAGTGCTTTGTATAGTCCTCCGCATACCGCAGAAACGGTCGTGTCATAATGAAAGGCACCCTGATGCTCCCGGAGGAATGACCAGAGATCTTGTTCCATGGCACGTGTAACAGCATCGTAGTCTCTCAACAGAACGCCTTCCTCATCTGCCGCAGCGATGGGCAGGTCGAAGACATGAATCAGTTCCAGCCGGGCAAAAAAATACCTGTTCAATTCAAGGACATAGCGCAGCATGCGGGCGGATGCAGGTGTCAGGTCTGTGGCCAGCAGGAATCGCATTTGCATGGTGTGGGGTTGAGTGCTGTGAAGATAGAACCCCGAACCAAGGGCAATGTATGAGGTCGGTCAGGTCGGGTTCTGACAGCGGTCAGGATCTGCACTTCTGCATCCGCCTTGATCGTAAGCGAATTGGAATCAAGCCCGGTTGCGCTCAGGCTGGCGGCAGCAGGGGGCTGGCCTGGACCGGTAAGGTGCCGCCCTCAAAGTGTTTTTCGATGATGTCCGCCTTCGATCTTTTCAGGTGTGCGACGAACGCCTGTGCAACGGGTGACAGTCGCTTATCTGCCCGCCAGATCAGCTCCCATGAGGTCTTGAGCGGAAGTCCTTCCATGGGTACGATCCGGATGGTGCCTTGTTGCAATTCATTGCGCAATCCGATCAGCGGCATCACGGAAAACCCCAATCCCGCTACTACCGCCTGTTTCACGGCCTCGTTTGATGTCAGTTCCAGTTTCTTTCCGATGTGTAGTTTTTTTCTGCCGATGAATTTCTCCATGGCGAGTCGCGTAGCGGAACCATGTTCCCGAAATATCAGCGGCAGGGTTTCCAGTTTCCGCACATCACGCTTGTTGGGAATATCTCGTCTGTCGGGGCTGCAGGCCAGGTGCAGCAGGTTGGGCATCAGCGTAACCCTTTTGAGGTTCATACCGGCGGGGAGTACAGACACGAGGGCAAAATCCGTTTCGTTGCGTTCCAGGGTTTCCACGACCCTGGCCTTGTTGGATACATCGAGGCTGAGATTGACGCCGGGGTTGGATTGCAAAAAATCGGTCAGGAACCTGGGCAGCACATATATGCCGGTGGACACGCAGGCGATCCGAAGTCTGCCCGTCAGTCTGCCCCGGAAGGCCTGAGCCTGCGCATCCAGTGTTTCTATGTCATCCAGTATGGTGGCGGCCCTTTTCTCGAGCTCCTTTCCAAACTCTGTGAGATATATCTTTCGGTTGATGGTTTCGGTGATGGGCATGTCGAAATGTTGTTGCAGGTTCCGAAGCCGTATCGACACGGCCGGTTGTGTGAGATGCAATGATTCCGCAGTCCGCGTGATGCTGCCCGTCCGGGCCACGTCCAGAAACACCCGAAGTTGATCAAGGGTGAGATCCATAAAAATTATTTATGGTAAAGGTAAAATCTATAAATGAAAGTATCCGATGGTGTCCGGATACCTTTGCATGCCCGTTGAATGAATCCCCTCCTGTTGCGGGCGAGGGGCCACAAACCAGTCATGGAGATACTGCACACGAACCTTACCAATCCCACGCTTCTTTTTTTTCTACTCGGTGTCCTGGCTGTGCTGGTACGCAGCGATCTGGAGATCCCGGCTCCATCGGTCCGTTTCATTTCGCTGTACCTGCTTTTTGCGATCGGTTT
>JAJTFQ010000013.1 GCA_021299955.1 Chitinophagaceae bacterium | reverse complement strand
AAGTTGAAGACCTGTTGTTCCGGAATACCCGCACCAATGACCACTATGTGAATGTGGCGGGTGGCAATGACCGCGGTAAATATTACGCCAGTTTTGATTACTACGATGAGGATGGTGTGATCGTTGGCACCAAGTACAAGCGGTATTCGCTCGATCTGAACGGTTCCTACAAACTGAAGCCCAACCTGGAAGTAAGCAGCATGGTCAACATGTCCACTTCCTCTCAATACGGCACCCTGGCTTCCGAGATCAATACGCTGTATCGCACCCGTGCGGTTTGGCCAACGTTCAACCCCTGGCTTGATTCTGCCAAAACGATGCCCAATCCGGGGAATTCCAACTCAGACGGAAATCCGCTGTATTGGCTAGGTAAGACAAATCGCCGAAACGAAGTGAATCGCATCACGGCGTCCACGGCTGCCAAATGGGATATTACGAAGGATCTTTACCTCAAAGCCACGGCAGCTGCCTACCTCTTTGAAGTGGTCAACGAATCTTTCACCAAGGCCACACAGACGTACACTCAGATCTTTTCGGTACCGCAGGTTTACAATGTGACAAGGCCGGCGTTTGCGAATCTCTCCCGGGATTTTCAGACACAATACAATGCCATCGCCAACTATACCAAGACGCTCGGTCAGTCTCATAACCTGAACATCATGGCCGGCAGTGAGTTCTTCGATACCCGTGCCCTGGACATGCAGGTATATGGGACCAATGCCCCGACGGATGAAATACCGACGGTCAATGCCTCTACCCTCTATCCGGCCGGCAGCAATTACAGCACGAAATCGCAGTATCGCATCGCCTCTACCTTCGGACGGGTGAACTATGATTACGACCAGCGTTTTCTGCTCTCCCTGGTATTCCGCCGCGACGGTGTATCGAGCCTGGCGAAGGAGAACCGCTTCGGTTTGTTCCCGGGTATGAGTGCGGGCTGGAATCTGCACCGTGAGGAGTTCTTCAAGAACAGTCCGCTGGCCTCATTCATCAACAACCTGAAGCCCCGCATCAGCTATGGACAGAACGGAAACGTGGCAGGCCTGGGCAGATATGAGGTTCAGGGTACGTATGGTGCACAGGCGCTGTACAACAATACCGGCGGCTTCCTGCAGACGACCCTGTCCAATCCAAAACTCGTGTGGGAAAAGAGTAAGACCACAGACATCGGTTTGGATCTCGGGATGTTCGGTAACCGCCTGACCCTGATCTTTGATTACTACGACCGCGTGACCAGCGATCTGCTCACGAACCTGGCACTGCCCGACTACACCGGTTTCTCCTCCGTGCGGACGAACCTGGGTTCCTATCAGAACCAGGGGTATGAATTCACCCTCAACGCCACTTTGCTGGACAGGCCGGACGGACTTCGGGTAGAAGCCGGTGCCAATGCCTCTTTTGTAAAGAACAGGATCCAGAAACTCCCCTTCAACGGCAACGAGAACAACCGCCAGGGTGGACTTCAGATCTATGATCCCGTCACCGGGAAGGTCATCTGGGTGGGTGGTCTTCAGGAAGGCAGACGCCTGGGCGACATCTTCGCATTCAAGCAGTTGTCCATCTTCAAGGATGACAACGAGATCGCAAAGGAGGCCCCCAACCGCTGGGATATGGTGGCACTCATCGGAGGCCCTTCCCGACCGGGAACCAACAAGATCGCTCCGGGCGATGTGAACTGGCTGGATGTGGATAAGAATGATACCATCGACTCCCGCGACCAGATCTACATGGGCAATATCTTCCCCAAGTGGACGGGCGGTTTCAACCTGAACCTCACCTACAAGGGGTTGAGTCTATACACCCGTTTCGAGTTCGCCACGGGGCATACGATCTATAATGATCTGCTGGCGCGTACCCTTGGGAATATGCAGGGTACCTTCAACTACTTCGTTGAGAACAAGCAGGCATGGTCGCCTTCGAACACGAATACTGACCTGCCGAAGATCTACTATGCTGATCAGGTGGCAGCGCCCATTGGTAAGAAGAACTATACCCGCATCAACAACGCGAGCGCCTTTCTGAACAGCAACAATTCCCGGATGTATGAGAAGGGGGATTACCTGGCCATTCGTGAGATCACGCTCTCCTATGACCTGGGTAAATCCATTCTTTCGCATACCCGGGTGCTGAGCAAGGCCAGGCTCTATCTGAGTGCGAGCAACCTGCATTATTTCACTAAATATACCGGCAACTCACCAGAGGCGCCCATCGATGGCGGTACCATCACTGGCATCGACCGCGGTATCTACCCCATGCCGCGCTCCTTTGTACTCGGAATGGAGGTAACTTTTTAAGTACAGATTATCATGTCGCATTCAATAAATAATCGTCACATGAGCAAGATCTTTCAAAGTGCATGCGCACTCATATTGTGGCTGACCCTGGGCGGCTGCAGCAAACAACTTGACCTGGCACCGATCAGCAGTGTGGGTGAGGGAAATTTTTGGCAGACTTCCGATCAGGTGGAAGCCTTTGTATCAGGATTGCATGCGCGTTTTCGCACCCATGTTCAGCGATTCCTGTTCCTGGGAGAGCTTCGTGCCGATATCCATGGGACCGACCCTGGCACCAGTTCTTCCTTTACCGGAGAGTCTACGGCCGGCAACGAACGGATGTGGAACAATACCCTGAGCCTTGACTTACCTGGTGTGGCAGGCTACGGTGGATTTTATTCCAACATCAATCAGCTGAACCTGCTGATTTCGAAACTTGAGACCTCTACGGTGGTCACTCCTGCGAACAAGGGCTACTACCTGGGCATTGCCCATGGCATGCGTGCGTTCTATTATTTTCAGCTGCATATGGCCTGGGGTAAGGTCATCATCCATACCCAGGCTACCCAGGAATTCGATATCGCCAATCTGTCCAAGGCGGCTGCGAGTGAGGCAGATGTCATGAAACTGATCAAGGATGATATAGAAACATCACTCCGGAGTTTTGGTAGCGATTATATCTGTGGACGGCCCAAAAGGGTGGTGGCACGGCAGATGCGTCTGCCGCCAAGGCATCCCTTGCCGATATCCAGACAAACATTCCGTCCCTCTCGCTCCAGGCGAACTTCGGCAATCTGTTCGCCACGACCAACCGCGGCAACAGTGAGGTGATCTTTGCCAGTCGCCACCTCCTGAATGAAGCCACCCTGCCGATCCTCAATCACTATCCGCAGAATGCTTTCATCATCAACTACCATGACTCGGTTGGAAAGCGCAGGTTCGATGCCGCCATCGACAACTGGGGCGGTACACTCTTCATCCCGATGCGGGCTGCCACCTTCCGTCGTTTCAACGATCGCGACAGTCGCAAATGGGCATCGATACAGCCTTGCTATCGTCTGACAGGAACGACCTACTCACTCGCCGGTGTGTTTGGATCTAAATACAAGGGAGAGCAGGCGGCCGGTGTGCGCACTTACACGAACGATTACATTATCTATCGTTTTGCCGACCTGCTGCTGATGATGGCGGAAGCCAAAGTGCTGCTCGGTGAAAACCCGGCGGCGGAGATCAACGCCGTAAGGCAACGAGCCTATGGCAGTGCCTATGTTGCAGCGACGGATGCATTCCCCAATCGTCCGGGTGATTCCAACGCGAAGGACGCGATCCTGGAAGAACGGTATTTTGAATTCATCATGGAAGGAAAACGCTGGCTGGATCTGAGAAGATTCGGTGACAGCTATGTTTTCAGGTTCACCAACATTACTTCGGCGGAAGCCTATAAAGTGCTGTGGCCGGTGGATCGGAACACCCTCACCAATAACAAATTGCTGGAGCAAACTCCTGGGTATCCCAAATTCTGAGTTTTGGTCAACATGTGCGTGGCGGCCTGGGTGCCGTCACGCCTTTTTCCACGCAATAATTCGAAAGGCATGGCCAGATCAATGTGGTCGAAGATCCTCGTGCTTGGCATATGCATCATGGCTGCAGCAGCTTACACTGCTGCGCAAACAACGGGACCTGATTGGGCGAAGCGGGTCCTGCAGTTGCCTCCGGGCCCCGACAATCCTCGTAACAGTGAGTGTGCATTCGTGACCCTCCGTGATGGTTCGATCCTGATGGTGTATTCTCATTTCTATGGGAAGTCGTCCAACGACTATGCCACAGCCAATCTTTCATCACGGCGCTCACGTGACGGAGGCGTCACCTGGACGACGGCAGATTCCATCGTTGTGCCCAATGAGGGCGGCATGAATGTTATGTCCGTATCATTGCTGCGTTTGGCCGGCGGCAGGATAGCCCTGTTCTATGCCCGAAAGAATGCACATGCAGACTGCATTCCGATGGTTCGCTTTTCAGACGATGAAGCGGTCACATGGTCGGAGCCCAAACCCTGCATCACCGATGAACCGGGATACTACGTATTAAACAACGACCGGGTCATCCAGCTCCGCAACGGTCGGTTGCTGATGCCGGTATCCCGTCATCAGACACCCACCCAGCCCTGGCAGTCACGCGGTCGCATCTTCTGCTATTTTTCTGATGATGAGGGCAGGAACTGGAACCGCGGCGAAGAAATCCCGAACCCTGATACCGTCATGACGCAGGAGCCGGGTGTTGTGGAACTCCGGGACGGCCGCGTCATGATGTTCATGCGCACGGATGCGGGCGTCCAATATCTTTCGTATTCTACAGATAAGGGGATGAGATGGAGTCCTGCTCAACGGAGCAATATCCCATCCCCAGTTTCCCCCGCATCGATCAAACGCGTGCCCGGGTCGAAAACACTTGTTATGCTCTGGAACCTGAACGATGGTTCGGATCCTGAAATAAAGGGAAAGCGGACTCCGCTGGCGATCGCGATCTCCCGCAATGAAGGCCGGACATGGATCAAACCCCGGATGTTGGAAACAGACCGCGACGGCTGGTACTGCTATACTGCCCTGCATTTCACGTCGGAAGGACACCTCTTGGCGGGGTATTGTGCGGGTAGCCAGCGCAAGCGGACCAAGCTGGCACAGACGGATGTAACCCTCATCGATCTTAAATCTCTCTATGGAAGGCTTGTCAGGTGAAAATGGTCATGAGGCGATGGTGATGCCCTTGTGGAGGGCGGACTCCGGAAAACCGGGTCCCGTGATATTGATCACAGCCGGAGTTCACGGAGATGAATTTGAACCTATACTGGCCCTGTACCGGCTCTCTGCCCGTTTGCCGCAAGTGTTGACATGCGGAAGCGTTATCACTATGCCGGTGGTAAATGGAGGGGCTGTCAGGTCAGGAACGCGTTGTGGACCTGATGGACAGGATCTCGCCCGCATTTGTCCAGGCGATCCACTCGGAACGCCTGCCGAACGGGATGCACACGCAGTCTCCCGGCTTATCCGTTCCTCCGACTATCTCATCGACCTCCACACCGGAGGCCGGATCCTCGACATCCACCCCATGGCCGGATACATGATACATCCTGATCCATCGATCCTCGCGCGCCAGCGCGAGATGGCCCGGGCTTTTGGCCTTCCACTGATCTGGGGGACCGATCCGGCACCGAACGGCAGAACACTATCTGTGGCCCGGGATGCCGGCATACCTTCCATGTATGTAGAGTATGGCGGCGGATCCGTTGTACGGCCTCATATCGAGGAAGCCTATGTTGAGGGATGCCTGCGCGTCCTGGCCCTGCTGGGACTCGTCTCACCGGAAACAACCAAACCCGCTGCATCAGTCACATGTTGGGTCGAAGACGCAAGACCCAACCAGGGGCATTTGCAATCTAAAATGCCATCTCCGGCCGACGGCATATTCGTTGCAGCCGTCGTTCTTGGTCAGGAGGTGGTCAGGGGGGATCTCTGGGGGTATGTTTTTGATCCCTTTCGCGGGGACAGGAGGGAAGTCTTTGCAGAGGATGATGGACTGGTGCTATTTTTACGTGCAGAAGCCATTGTCAGGGCCGGTGATTCACTTGGGGGCATTTGTGTGATCGATGAACGTGTAAAGCACTTGATGGCATGAAAAATCCTACCATCATCATTACAGGAGCAGCGGGGGGCATTGGTCAGGCCATCGCACAGGGGTTTGCCCGCCATGCATGCAACCTCGTCATCAATGATCTCGATGAGTCTGCTCTGGAGGTGGTACAACAATCTCTGGCAGACCGACCCGGTGTGGAAGTCACAATATGTGCTGGTGATCTGGCCGATCCGGATTTTCCCGAACAACTGATTGCTCATGCCATGAGCACCTTTGGGCAGATCGACATCCTGATCAATAATGCTGCCTGGAGAACCCTGCAGTCGCTGCGTAACATCGACCGGGCAACCTGGCAGCGCACACTGGATGTCTGTCTGACGGCTCCGGCATTTCTTATCAAACATGCCGCAGAAGCAATGGAGAAACAGGGCACAGGTGGCGTTATGATCAACGTATCCAGCATGATGTCCGACCGCGCCGCCGGGAACAGTCCCGCATATATCGCCGTCAAGGCAGGATTGGAGGGACTGACCCGGGAAGCAGCGGTGACCTATGGACGAAGCGGGATCCGGGTGCTTTGTGTCCGCCCGGGATACATTGAAACGGGCCTCAGCCTGGATTATGAGCAGGATGCAGCGGCCGGCGGCATGGCCCGGAAACTGGAAGGATACATCACGGATGCCACCCCCCTTGGCCGCGCCGGCAATCCTGAGGAAGTGGCAAATGCCGTAGTATGGCTCTGTTCAGCGGAGGCATCATTCATCACCGGTACCTGCCTGACCATCGATGGCGGCTTCTCCGTCAACATGAACAGCTATCCCCTAAAAAAACTTCAGTTTCCCGATGAATACTGATATCTGGAAATATGTCGGACATATGCCTGATGTGTCGCCCGTACACCGGATCTCCCTGGGGGAGGGAGGGACGCCCTTGCTGCGTTCAAAAAGCATTGGACCTTCGCTGGGTTTGTCAAACTTGTATTTTAAACTCGAGCAACTCAATCCCACGGGCTCCTACAAAGATCGTTTTGCCGCAGCATTTGTGAGTCTGATGAAGGCGCAGGGACATACGCTCTGCATCGCCACCTCCAGTGGAAATACGGGTGCAGCCCTCTCAGCCTATTGTGCGGCGGCGGGGATCCGCTGTGTGCTCGTCATCGTCGATGGAGCGCCCCATGCCAAGATCCGCCAGATGCAGCTCTATGGCGCAGAAACCATCATGGTCAGTGGCTTTGGAAAAGATACAGCCGTGACCGACGAGGTATTTGGTCAGCTACGCTTAATGGCTGCTGAATTTAGGGTACCCCTGCCCGTTAGTGCTTATGCATTTTGTCCGGAAGGCATGCAGGGCGTGCAGACCATCATGTGCGAATTGTTGGATGAATTACAACCCCGGCATGTGTTCAGTCCTTCGGGTGGTGGTGGTCTCACCCTGGCCATGGCCTATGGCGCAGAGATCCATGCCCGTTCGATAAAACCGGATATCATGCCTTCTATACACTGTGTTCAGCCGGAAGGCAACGATACGATGGCCACGGCGATCCGATCCGGTGCCTCCGGAGGGATTGCGATACCATCCTCCACCACAGAGGTCAGCGGGCTGCAGGTCCCCGGACTCCTGGATGCCGACCTGGTCGTTCAGGCATGTCTGGCTTCCGGCGGTAACGGTCATGTGGTGAAGGATGAAGAGGTCTTTCACTGGCAGCGGCTGATGGCGCAGCGCGAGGGGGTCTTCTGCGAGCCCGCAGGTGCGGTCGCCCTGGCGGGACTGGCGGGCGCCGTACGGCGTAAGGAAGTCGGACTGGATGACAAGATCGTGTGCCTGGTCACCGGCAGCGGCTTCAAGGATATGCTTACGGTGGAGCGCAGGTTCGGACTGCCGGATATACAAACCCTTACACCTGACCAGATGGTCAATCATATTAGATCAACCGAACATTGAAAACTTAACAAGGATCCCATGCAAGACGCTAAGCAATTGAAAGGATTATGGCCGGCCATGTTCACTCCGGTGAATGATGACGGAACGGTGAACCTGACGGAAATGGAGAAGTTGATAGAACTCATCATCAGGCAGGAACTGGATGGCATCTATCTGCTGGGATCCACGGGACAGGGATTCCTGTACGCAGAGGCTGAACGCAAGCGGATCGCGGAAGCGGCCCTGTCGATCGCCCAAAAAAGAATTCCGGTGATGGTGCATGTAGGGGCACTTAGCACGGATGAATCCGTACGCCTGGCTCGGCATGCCGAAGCGCACGGTGCTGATGCCGTTTCTTCGGTGGGTCCCATCTACTATGCTGCCAGTCCCGCGATGGGCATGGCGCATTACAGGTCTCTTGCCGCTTCGATCTCCATTCCGTTCTTTCCCTATCAGATCGGCAATGCACCCATGACGGAGGATATGATCCGGGAACTGCTGGAGATCCCGAATCTGAAAGGGCTCAAGCTGACGACGCTCAATATGCTCGACATCGCTTCCATCCGCATCAGTTCCGGTGGAAGGTGGACCCTTTTCAGTGGTGCGGATGAACTCATGTGTCATGCAGCGCTTTGCGGTACAGCCGGTGCCATCGGATCCACATACAACCTGTTTGGCCCCGTTTGCAAACATGTACGTCAGGCCTTTCTGAACGGGGAGACGGCCATGGCCATGGCCTTCATGCTGGAGTTCCAGCAGTTGATCCTGGAGATCCTGCCCTGCATCTGGACCTTCTTCCGCCGGGGCATGCAACTGCGCTACGGCATCGACATCGGTAAGGCCAAGGCACCGCTGATGACCCCGGAACTGGCTTGGTCTGATGAGTACCTGATGGAACGGATCCGTCGGGTAGAGTCATACCTTCCCTAATAAAACCCTTAACAAAATAACACAACCTGTAAAATACCAGTCATGTCATCATTTGAAGTCGTACGCGGAGAAGGCATCCCGCAAAGTCATCTTCCTTTTTCTCCGGCCATCCATGCAGGAGATTTTGTATTTATTTCCGGACAGGCCTCCGTTGACGACGAAGGCCGCATCATCAATGATACGTTTGAAGAAGAGTGCCGTCGTTCTTTCCGTAATCTCGGACGGATCCTGGAAGGTGCCGGCCTGAGCTTCAGGGATGTGGTTCAGGTACGCAACTACGTAGGTCGTCAGGAGGATCTGGCAGATTTCAACCGGATCTACCGGGAGTTCTTCCAGGAACCATTCCCTGCCCGCACCACCATCATCGGATGCCTGGGCACCATGCTCAAGTTCGAGGCGGACGCCGTTGCCTACAAGCCCCGGTCATGAAGCGCAGGGTCGCACTGATGGGTATTGTTCACGAATCGAACACCTTCGTCGAAACGCAGACGGATATCCGGCGTTTTGAAGAAGGTCATTGGTGTTTTGGGAACGACATCATCACCGACTATCGGCACGCCTATCATGAGGTGGGTGGTATGATCCAGGCGATGGACGAGGCCGATATCAAGATCGTTCCCGTCATGTATGCCGAAGCCACCCCCGGCGGAGTCGTAACAGCTGCCGCATTTGAGACCCTCTGTGCACAGATGTTCCAGCGATTGGTGCCCAGCCTTCCCATTGACGGTTGCCTGGTCGTGCCCCATGGAGCAGGTGTCTCCGAACAATTTTCCGACATGGATGGGGAGTGGCTGTCCAGACTCCGTGAACTGGTAGGCCCGGATGTGCCGGTCATCGGAACATTAGATCCCCATGCCAACCTGAGCGAACGTATGGTAGGGGCCACGGATGCGCTCATTGCCTATCGCACCAATCCCCATATCGACCAGCGACAGGTCGGACTGGATGCGGGCAGACTGATGGCGGCCACCCTGCGAGGAGAAATCCGGCCGGTACAGCGGATGTTCAAGCCCCCACTCGCCATCAGCATCGAACAACAACGGACAGAAGTGGAACCCTGCAAAAGTCTGCAGGAACAATTCCGCGCTGTTCAACAACTGCCCGGGATCCTGTCCTCCAGCCTGTTGCTGGGCTTCCCTTATGCGGATGTGCCGGAGTTGGGGACTGGTTTCCTCGTGGTGGCCGATCAAAATCCTGCCATTGCAGTGGCGGCATTGCAGGAATTGACGAATCATGTCCTGCCGCGATTGCATGATTTCCGGGGTGACCTGAAAGGGATCACTGAACTTGTCACACATATCAAAGAGGCCCCCCGCCCGCTGCTGTTGCTCGACATGGGCGACAATGTCGGCGGAGGATCTCCCGGTGATAGTACATACATCATTGAAGCCCTCGGCGCCGCGGGCATCCACGACGGTTTCTGCTGCATCTTCGATCCGGAAGCCGTGTCTGAGGCTTTCGCCCGGGATCCGGGATCATCTTTTGTGCTGGCATTTGGACGTCATCCGGTCACCGGCATTCGTCCGCACCGTAGTGTGACACTCCTGTACAAAGGACCCGGCAGTTTTCAGGAAACAGCGCCCAGACATGGCGGGCAGTTGCAGTTCGACATGGGGGAAACGGTCATCCTGCGATCTGCAGAGGGTCTTACCATCATGCTCAACACCCGCCGGACCCCGCCCTTCAGCCTGCATCAGCTCACCGCTTTCGGCCTGCAGCCGGAGGCTTTCGGCTGGATCGTTGCCAAGGGCGTGAATGCCCCCATCGCGGCCTATCGGGAAGTATGTCCTACCTATATTCAGGTGGATAGCCCCGGGGTCACGGGCGCGGATATGACCCGATTTCCGTTCCGGCATCGCCGGCATCCATTGTTTCCATTCGAACATCCGGCCCCAGAAAAATTACCCGTTGTACGGTTGCGATCAGTGGAGACCCTGGCTGACCTGGCCTGGTACACGGAGGGCCCCGCTGTGGCCGACGATGGTTCCATGTACTTTACGACCCTTTCCGGGGGTGGCATCATGCGGGTCGATCCGACCGGAACGACCACTGATTGGGCTTCCGGGACCTGTCCCAACGGTCAGATCCGGATACATGGCGGGGATCATCTGGTCTGTGACAGCCGGGAAGGTCGCGTGAACCGTTTTTCAGCAACCGGAACTTTTTCAGGTCATCAAACCCCGGCGGTGATCGATGGCCGGGAAGTGCAGGTGCCCAATGATCTCTGCATGGATCGAAGTGGATATTTGTATTTTACTGATTCGGTGCGGCAAGGCGGGCGGGTCTTCGGTATGGCGCCGGATGGCAGCACCTCCGTGATCGCCGAAGATCTGGATTATCCCAACGGGATCGTATTGTCGGCCGACGAATCCATCCTGTATGTGGCGGAAAGTTATGCCAATCGCATCCTGGCCATTTCGCTGATGAGGCCCGGCACGGTGGCCGAAGACGGGAGAAGGGTGTTCGCTGACCTGCCCTGTCATCCCTCCGGGGAACCTTTGGGGAACCTGCCCGACGGCATCGCACTGCATCCTCGGGGCTGGCTGGGGGTCGCCCATTACGGCATGGGACAAGTACAGTTGCTAACGTCAGACGGTGTGCTGATCGCATCGCTGGATGTGGGGATGCCCTTGGTCAGCAACTTGGTTTTTATTGATGAACACACGATCCTGGTCACCGGCGGATATGCCGAACCCGGTCCGGGTGCGGTTAAACGCATAAAAATAACCATACATGCATAAACTGAGATCTCTGTTGAGCCGGATGATGTGTGCCTTCATAGGATGGATGATCCCCGCCATAACGCTGCAGGCACAGGATGCTCCGTCCTGGTCGGCTTTTCCGGGATTACCCGATCCGGAAGGAATGGCCGGCATGTTTGCCGGCGAGAGCGGTGGCCGTCTCTTCTGCATGGGAGGGGCGAACTTCCCGGATAAAAAGCCCTGGGAGGGCGGTACGAAAGTCTGGTACGACGTGATCTTCGGGCTGCGGGAAGACGGCACCTGGGAACGCATGCCGCAGACCTTGCCGGCCCGCATGGCATATGGTGTCAGCGCCGCATATGGAGACGAACTGATCCTCGTCGGGGGCAGCAATGAGCGCATCTTTCACGCCGATGTCTGGGCGATGCGCTGGACTCAGGGGCAGCTGTCTTTCCGAAAGCTGCCATCCCTTCCTTTTCCGCTTGCTAATATGGCGGGCTGTCGGACCGGACAGTTGCTGATCGTTGCCGGGGGGAACGAAAGCCTCACCGGACCACCCCTGTCCAAATGCCTTGCCCTCGACCTAGAAAACATCGAAAAGGGTTGGATTGAATTGCCCGGCTGGCCTGGGCCCGCTCGGGCACAACCGGTTGCTGGCAGCCATGCTGGAGATTTCTTTCTGTTCAGCGGAGAGGGTGTCGCGAGGGATTCCGCAGGCATCAAACTCAGGACCCTCTACCGGGATGTCTATCGGTTGCGCACCCGAAAAGTGGAAGGATCATGGACGGGTCAGTGGGAGCGGTTACCGGATCTTCCGGGATCCGTGTCTGCCTCGGCCAACCCCGTGCCGGTCGATCGTAAAGGGAGATTCTATTGCTGGGGAGGTGTGAGTGAAAACATATCCCGTCATCGGGATCCGGCCACCCATCCGGGCATCGAACGGAAACTGATCATCTATCCCGCCAGCGGATCCGGCATCCGGCAGTTAGCGACACCTCCGGATCTCAGATCAAGGGTGACCCTGCCTTCGGTGCACTGGAAGGGACAATGGATCTTCATCAGCGGAGAGGTCCGCCCGGGTGTCAGAACGCCTGCCAACGTGGCCATGAAACCGGGATCCGGACGGAGATAAGATCCGTTTCCCAAAAAACATAATGGATATGTCCGACAAATCGAAAATGATACGGGGTGCCTGGCTGACAGTGGGTTTGCTGTTTGTGGTGGCGGCGCTGAACTATCTCGATCGTACGATGATCACTACGATGCGTACATCGGTGGTCGATGCCATCCCGATGACCGATGCACAGTTCGGGCTGCTCACATCCGTATTCCTGTGGGTCTACGGACTCCTGAGTCCATTTGCGGGTTTTGTGGCCGACCGGTTCGACCGCAAACGGGTGATCCTGATCAGTCTCTTTGTCTGGTCGGGGGTGACCTGGCTGACCGCCCATACCACGAGTTTTCAGGAGCTGCTGCTGACCCGCGCGTTGATGGGCATCAGCGAGGCTTTCTATATTCCGGCGGCATTGGCCGCCATCGCCGATTTTCATGGTTCCTCTACCCGCTCTTTGGCCACGGGGATCCATCAGGCGGGCATCATGGCCGGACAGAGTCTGGGATTTGTGGGCGGGATGGTGGCGGAACAGTATTCCTGGACCACGGCATTTTCCTTCATGGGTATCTTCGGGATGGGCTACGCAGTGGTCCTGGTTTTCCTACTCAGAAATCCGCCACCACCTGCCGAGGGTGTGGACGACCGTTCGGGGGTAAGCATGCGCGAAGGGATCGGAAAGATGTTCCGAAATCCCTCTTTCCTCAAGGCACTCGGGTACTGGAGTTTATTGGGTATTGTCAGCTGGCTGGTGATGGGCTGGCTGCCGACCTATTACAAAGATCGCTTTGCACTGACGCAGACGGATGCGGGGCTTTTTGCCACGGCCTGGCTGTACCCATTATCTTTCCTGGGTGTGATCTTCGGTGGTATGATGGCAGACAGGTGGAGCCGGAAGAATCCGAGTGGCAGGGTGCTCCTGCCTGCGTTTGGACTGCTGGTCGGGGCCCCGTTCATCTTCATGGCCACCCTTGGAGGGCCATTATCGCTGGTGGTGGTATTCTTTGGGGTCTATGCCTTCACCCGCGCCTTCGGGGATGCCAATATGATGCCCATTCTCTGTCTGATCGTGGATACTCGTTATAGGGCCACGGCCTATGGTATCTTCAACTTTTTCAGTACGATCATCGGGGGCGTGGCCATCTATGCCGGAGGCGTCCTGAGGGATGCCCGGATCGATTTGTCATACATATATCAGACGGCGGCCGTGGTCATGGTCGTCTGCGCCCTGCTGCTGCTGGGCGTTCGAAAGGGAATTCCGATTACAGACGCCAAATCATGACGGATGGGAAACAGATATGAAGCATCGGCCCGGATGCTGGAGCGGGCGAAACAGGTCATCGCCGGAGGCGTATCCTCCGAATTCAGAAAATACAATCATCCCCATGCCATCTTTTACGATCGGGCCATGGGATCGCGGATCTGGGACATCGACGGGAATGAATACCTGGATTTCACGCTGAGCCAGGGGCCGCTGATCCTCGGGCATTCGCATCCCGAAGTATTGCAGGCTGTTACGGAGTACTCCGCTACCGGACAGATGTACGCCGGTCAGCACCTGAGGGAGGTGGAACTGGCGGAACTCCTGCAACGGCTCATCCCTTCGGCGGAGCTCCTGCGTTTCTGCCTGGACGGATCGGAAGCGGTGCAGACGGCCTTCCGGGTAGCCCGGGCCCGCACCGGCCGCCGGAAATTCATCCGCTTTGAAGGCCATTACCACGGATGGCTCGATAATGTGGCCTGGGGATTGTCGGCACCGACACCGCAAGCAATGGGGCCGCTGGAACAGCCGACAGCTTTCCCCTGGAGCCAGGGGATATCCCCGATGTCCCGCGAAGAGTTCATCATCCTGCCCTGGAATGATCCCGAAGGCCTGCGGCGCACGCTGGCGGAGCATCATGAGGATGTCGCGGCGATCATCACCGAAGCGGTCATGTGCAACAACGGCTGTAACCTGCCGGCACCGGGTTTCCTGCAGGAGATCCGCACCCTGTGCGACCAGTACGGCATCGCCTTCATCATGGACGAAGTGATCACCGGTTTCAGGCTGTCGCTGAGCGGAGCACAAACTTATTTCAATGTGACACCGGATATGTCCGTGTTTGCCAAAGCCATGGGCAGCGGATATCCCATCAGTGCGGTGGTCGGACGTCGGGAATGGATGTCGCTGATCGCGGAGTCGAAGGTAATACATGCCGGTACCATGAATGCCGGTCAGCCCTCAGTGGCCGCCGCCCTGGCCAAGATCAGCATCCTGGAGCGGGATGCGCCGCATGCCAGGATGTTCGCGCTGGGACAACGACTGATGTCCGGACTGCGACAGGCAGCCGCAGATGCGGGACACCAAATGCTTGTGCAGGGTCCCGGCCCCATGTTCGTGACCGCTTTCACCGACCGGGATGTGTTCCGGGATTACCGCGATACCCTCACGGCGGACCGGGCCAGGCTTGGCCGTTTTGTGGCGGGCATGCATGATGCAGGCGTGCGCGTGATCGGTCGCGGACTTTGGTACATCAGCGCTGTACATACCGATGCAGAAATAGACCATGCCATCTCTACGGCCCGGGACGTATTGGCCGCCATGGATTGACAGATCTATCACAAGCGACGAATGACTAACGGTCAGGCATAAACGAAAATCAAGTCATATGCACCGCTTTGCCACGAAGGCTCTCCTGCATGTTTGGATGGCATGTCTTTTCGGACTGACGGTCCCGCTGGTCATGCGCGGTTCAGACACTGCGCATGCCGTCGTGTTTGCGGCGGGAGAGGGGGGCATTCATACTTTTCGCATTCCGGCGATGGTGGCGACGCCCCGGGGTGATATCCTGGTGTTTGCTGAAGCAAGGAAAGAAGGCATCGGAGATGCCAGTCCCACCGACATGGTCCTGAAGCGCAGCCTCGATGGCGGGCGCAGCTGGTTGCCGATGCAGATACTGGTGAGGGGTCGCGGCACCGATGCGATCATGAATCCCGTTGCCCTGGCCGATCCCACGTCTGGTAAGATCTGGCTGATGTATTGCCTCACCAACCGAAAGGCAAGAGGAGAGCATCGCACCCATTTCCTGATCTCCAGACGCAACGGGGGCCGGACCTGGTCGAAACCCCGGGAAATGGGGGCTTCCATCAAGGGATATGACGACACTTTTGTGCCGGGGCCGGGTATAGGTATTCGCACCCGTTCCGGGAGACTGGTCATTCCAGGGTACACGTCCGTGGAGCAGCCCGATTTCAAGACGGAAAAGGGAATGCATTCGCGCGTGATCTACAGCGATGATGAAGGACGGACCTGGTCCATGGGATCGGCTGTGTCGATCGATGCCAATGAATGTCAGGTGGCGGAGCTGAGCGACGGACGGCTCATGTTGAACATGCGTCAGGCAATGGGAGCGGCCTGCCGGGCGGTGGCCCTGAGCCGCGACGGGGGCGCGCATTGGGACAGCCTTTTCTATGATAAAGCCCTGAACGAGCGACCCTGTCAGGCAAGCCTCTTGCGATACGCGCCCGGTGATGCGTCCTCCCGCATCCTGCTCTTTGCCAATCCTGATATCGAAGGGGCCGTTTATGCCGAAGACCGTCGGCGCATGACGCTCAGGGTGAGTCCCGATGATGGTGCAAGCTGGCCGGTCAGGCGGCTGGTCCATGCCGGTCCGTCCTCGTATTCAGGTTTGGTAAGTTTGCCCGATGGAGCCGTGGGACTTGTTTTCGAAGGCGGCGAAAAGCATCGTCGCGAATGGATACGTTTTGTCAGGATCCCGGGCGACTGGCTTCGTGCCGACCGCAAAGATTCCTTGCCATAGTAGTTAATATAACCAAACACGCAAAACGAATCATCATGAAAAGATCACTGCTCAGAAGCCTGTGGGCACTTGTGCTGGGTGCGGGCATCATGCCGGCAGCCATGGCTCAGTCGAATTCAGGGAAGGAATTACTCCTGCGCATTCCGCCGGGCATCAACAACCCCCGGAACAGCGAAGGGGATTTCATCACCCTGAAGGATGGCAGTATCCTGTTTGTCTATACCCGGTATTTCGGGGAGTCTGACCACGACAATGCCACTGCCTACCTGGCCGGCCGGATATCCAAAGATGGCGGGCGCACCTGGTCGATCGATCGTACGATCGTCGATCGGGAGGGATTGCTCAATGTCATGTCCGTGTCCCTGCTTCGATTGCAGAACGGGGAGATCGCGCTGTTCTATCTCAAGAAAAATGCCTGGACGGATTGCATTCCATACATGCGTATCTCAAAGGATGAGGGGCAGACCTGGAGTGAGCCGATATCCTGCATCACCGACCGGAAGGGATATTATGTGTTGAACAACGACCGCGTGATCCAGCTGCGCGACGGTAGGCTGCTGATGGCCGTGGCCCTGCATCAGACGCCCGATGAGGCACAGTGGTCGAACGGCGCCCGGCTGTTCAGCTATTATTCCGATGACAACGGCAGAACCTGGACTTCCAGTCCAATGGTCAGCAATCCCAACGGGGTGGTGCTGCAGGAACCGGGTGTAGTGGAACTGAAAAATGGGGATGTTATGATGATCATCCGGGCGAGTCCGGGCACCCAGTACAAATGCTATTCCCGCAACAATGGCCGTGACTGGACGCCTGCCGAACCGGCAGACATTCCATCCCCCCTGTCTCCCGCGACCATCCAGCGGATCCCCGCCACCGGCGACCTGCTCATGGTATGGAACCGCAATGGTGGGGAGGATCCTCAACTGAAGGGCAAGCGCACGCCTTTGACAGTGGCGGTGTCCAAAGACGAAGGCCGCAGCTGGCAGCATGTGAAGAACTTCGAAACAGACCCGGACGGCTGGTATTGCTACATCGCGATGCACTTTGTTGACAAAGGCGTGTTGCTGAGCTATTGTGCGGGCAGCCAGTCGAAGAAGACGCATCTGAACGTGACCGATATTGTTCGACTTGACCTCGACTGGATCTATGATAAAAAATAAGCTGTACCATGAAAAACCGCAGACAATTTCTTTCCGCGTCACTGACCCGGTCGCTCCTGCTTATGAGCGGTGGCTGGCTCTGGTCAGCTTTTGATCGGTCAACCGTTGCCCGCTCAGCCGGGGATCCTGCGGCGGACCTCGCCCGGATCCGGGATATCCTGGCCGCCAAATCCCCTGTCAAATGGGTCTTTGTGGGCGACAGCATCACCCATGGAGCCAAGCATACCTTCGGCGCGCGTTCCTACCCGGAGATCTTCGGAGAGCGGATCCGCTGGGAGCTGCGCCGGGTGCGGGATGTGATCATCAATACGGCCATCAGCGGGAATACGGCCGGGGACATCCTGGGGGATTACGAATGGCGGATCCGACAGTTTGCACCGGCGGTGGTATTCATCATGGTGGGTACGAACGATCATCTCTGTAGATAAATATAAAAGTCAGCTGATCGAGCTGGTCCGGCGCATTCGGTCGGAGGGAGCGATCCCCGTGTTGCAGACGCCCAATACCGTGTTGCTCGAAAGAGCGACGGGCCGTGAACGGATCGGGGAGTATGTGGAGGGCATCCGGGCCGTGGCTGCCGCGGAAGGTACGATCCTGGTCGATCACTGGCAACACTGGACGGCACAGGGGCAGAAAAACATCCTGGAGTTGCACAAATGGCTGAATGACGAACTTCATCCCAACGGACGTGGGCACGACCAGATGGCCAAGACATTATTCAGTGCGCTCAATATCCTGGATCCGGCCGTTTTCACGGGCAAGGATCATGAGCTTGATCATATGTAACTCATTGATATGTCCGACATATCCAATTTTTCCCGGATCACCCTGGGAACGGTTCAGCTTGGATTGCCCTATGGCTTGCATGCCGGCCCGGAGGCCCCTGACCAGTCAACCGCCCATGACATCCTGGATGCGGCCGTGGAGTGTGGGATCAATGTGCTGGACACAGCCAGGTCCTATGGAACGGCGGAGGAAGTGATTGCCGGTCATGAGGGCATCCGTGGACGGGCATGTTTTGAACACATCGTCACCAAGTTCACGCTGGATGATGCTGCTGCCGGATTTGAAGCCTTGCGCCGGCAAGTAAGGTCTTCCCTGGAGGCCTCTCTGCAAGCCATGGGACGGCCAAGGGTCTCCGTGCTGCTCCTGGGAGATATCCTGCAGGAGTTGACGGAGGATGGGCTGATCGGGGCAGGGGGCTTATCAGCCTATCGACCTGAGGATGTCGAGCCTGTAGTTGGACATCCCGCTTTTCGGTGCGTGCAGGTGCCTTTCAATCTGCTGGACCCGGCTCTGCTGCGAAACGGACGATTGCAAGTCCTCCGTCAGGCAGGAATATTTGTATTCATTCGCAGTGTCTTTCTGAAAGGATTGCTGCTCACCGATCCCGGTCATCTGCCTGCAGACCTGCGCGACGCTGCTGGTCCGTTAAAAAGGCTGTCGTTCTTGGCGGCACGTGCGAACATGAGCATAGCTGAGGCGGCGTTTTCCTATGTGCATCATCAGGAGGGAGTAGGGAGCCTGGTCATCGGGGCAGATACCGCCCGGCAGCTGCGGGAGAATTGTGCGTTGATGGCGGTACAGCGCATTCCGGATGAGCTGGCTGCAGAGATGGAAGTCATCGCCTTGAAAATTCCGGAACGGATCATCATCCCGGGCCGATGGCAGACTAAATGAACAATACTAACGGTCATGCATACACGAGATCTGTTTTCACTGGAAGGTCAGGTGGCGTTGGTCACAGGAGGTGCCGGACTTTATGGCCGGCCCATTTGTCGTGCATTGGCAGAGGCCGGTGCAATGGTGGTGATCGCTTCAAGGGATCTTGAGGCCTGTCGTCGACTGGCAGTGGAGTTAGGTCAGGAAGGATACCGGGCCATGGCGGTCCGCCTTGATCAGGGCGATGAACATTCGATCCAAACCTGTGTCGCGGAGGTCATCTCGGTCTGCGGACGGATCGACATCCTGGTCAACAATGCGGTGACCCGGCAGGGTATGGGCGATCTGGATACGGTCACTAAAGATGGTTGGGAGTCAGCACTGCGCATCAATTCCACCGGACTGATGCTGATCACGCAGGCGGTGGTTCCGCACATGCTCTCGGCCGGGCACGGCAACATCATCAACATCGGATCCATCCAGGGGGCTACGGGCCCGCGTTTCCCCGTCTATGAAGGAACCGATATGAGCAGTCCGCTCAATTATACCTGCGAGAAATGGGCGATGGTCGGTTTCACCCGATGGATCGCCAACAAATACGGAACGCGCGGCATTCGTTGCAACTGCATCAGTCCGGGCGGATATGGTCCGGGTGTGGAGGACCGCATCGGAGAGAACTGTTTGTATGATGCTCTCTGGGGACATCATGCAGGTGAAGAACCGCACAACAAATCCGAAACGACTTCCCGGAGGGTGGAGAGCGATCGATCGCTGACGTTCAATACCCTTTGGTTCAACTTGCGGGCAGGTTGATGTGCCGGCTCCAGAAATCAAGATTGTGATCATATGTACCCTTGTCGGTCCTCCACCAGGCATGGCACCCAAAAGGTAATCGTTCTTCGTTCATTTTGTAAGCGATGTCCGGGTTTGCATCGAAAGCGAACTTCAGCGCGGTACTCGTATCCGGAATGCGGAAAAACGGATTCAGGGAAGCGAGGTAGTGTGCCATGAAGACATCCTCGTTTCCTCCGTAGTATTTTAATCTCAGAGAGAACCATTTGAGGTTTCGAATGAGGGAATCCGTTTTCCTGAGCGACAGCCCTCCGTTTCCGACATAACCTAGTAACTTGTACCCGGTCAACCTGTGAAGCCACTTCATATCCACCGGGTAGTTTCTTTTCTTTTTCAATACCCATTGTTTCAGGTCCTGACCGATCCATGGCCCGCCAATTTAGTCATATCCCATGCCACACCATTCCTCGAGCTCATCCCTGAAAACATAGCAGTCGAGTTGATAAATGAGGATATAGTCGTAGGCTGACAGGCCTTCATAGAATTGAGGGGTCAGCATCAACCGGTTATACCTGAGCGAAGTTCCGAAGAAGCGGGGATCCTGCTTGTAGTGGCGGACAGGCCCCAGCCTGGTATATTCGCTGATATCCAACCCTTCCGGGCCTGCGATGAAGGTGTCATATTTACCAAGCACGTTCAGGCATTGCATGTAGGAAGCATGCTCGAAGACGGACATGTCCGGTTTGTTCGATGGTATGACGATGGCGACCCTGTTGCCCTTTTGGGGACGATTTTCTGTTTTCATGCCCAAGCATTGATGTTTTACCTGTCGGATGAGTCCGCGAACCCCGCCATTGACAAGGCAAAGGCCCTATGTGACGCCCATGTTTTCAGGCCTGGCGCCCGGGGTCATTGAACAAATCATCATGACCGGTCATCCTGTGCGGGACAAGATATACCAATTGACATTAAAGGTCAATCGTCCAGACAAGTGATTGGTGAAACTGACCTTTTATCCACGCTGCATTGTTCCGTGTATTCTTATCGACAATGCCGGATCGGTCGGCCAGGGCAAGATGCAATGATGCGGGTGGTCTGTAGGATTGAGGAACCATGCAAGTGCCGTAAACACCCCACACAACGACATGGCGGGGCACAAAAAAACCACTGAGATCAGTGGCTTTTTTTTCACTTGTTGTTTTCGTCTGTGTTGCCCGACCTGGATTCGAACCAAGACAAACAGAACCAAAATCTGTCGTACTACCATTATACTATCGGGCACCTTCCCTTGCGGGATGCAAAAGTAGTGTTTTTCTGAAAATTCCCAAAATCCGACGTCACGAGCCGGGGATTTTTTTCAAGATCAGGATGCGACCACGAGATGGTGGTGCTTCTTTCCCTTGGTGACCAGTATATATTTGCCTGCCAGCAGGTAGCAGGTCTTGAGTGCCGATGCTACGGGCGATGTCTGCGACCTTGTCCCGGTTGACCGATACACCACCGCCCTGCACGGTCTTGCGTGCCTCTCCTTTGCTGGGGAAGATGCCTGTGCCTGCCAGGAAGCTCACCACGTCGATGCCGGCCTCCAGCTCGGTCATACTGACCGGGCATGTTGGTACCCCTTCCATGGAGGCCAGGATCTCCGTTTCATTCATGGACCGGATGTTATCGGCCGCATCTCCGGAGAAAAGTTTTTCTGTTGTGAGGATGGCCGCCCGGCATTCTTCCTCGCCATGTACGAAGGTGGTCACTTCCTGTGCCAGTCGCTTCTGGAGCTGACGGGCGCCCGGGTCGGCCAGGTGGCGATCCGTCAGTGTCTGTATATCCTCTATCGGCATCAGCGTGAAGATCCGGATCCATTTCACCGCATCCTCATCGGCCGCATTCAGCCAAAACTGGTAGAATTGATAAGGAGAAGTGCGGGCGGGATCCAGCCATACATTTCCCTTCTCTGTTTTCCCGAACTTGCCGCCGTCTGCCTTCTTGATCAGCGGGCAGGTGAAGGCAAAAGCGTCTCCGCCGGATTTCCGGCGGATGAGTTCGGTGCCGGTCGTGATATTGCCCCACTGGTCGCTTCCTCCCATCTGCAGCTTACAGCCCTTGTGGACATGCAGCCAGTAGTAGTCATAACCCTGCATGAGCTGGTAGGCGAATTCAGTGTAGCTGATGCCGGTCTCGCCTTCGATCCGTTTCCGCACACTGTCCTTGGACATCATGTAGTTGACGGTGATATGTTTGCCGACATCCCGGAGGAAATCTATGAACCCCAGGCCTTTGAACCAATCGTAGTTATTGACCAGTTCTGCGGCATTGGTGCGTCCCGGGGTGAAATCCAGGTATTTTTCCAGTTGTCCGCGTATGCCCCGGATATTCCGCTGCAGCGACTCCTCGTCGAGCAGGTTGCGTTCCTCGCTTTTGCCTGAGGGGTCTCCGACCATGCCCGTGGCCCCGCCGACGAGTGCGATGGGTTTGTGACCCGCCCGCTGCAGGTGCAGCAGCAGCAGGATGGGTACCAGGCTGCCGATGTGCAGGCTTTCGGCGGTGGGATCGAAGCCCACATAGCCGGTGGTCATTTCCTTGTTCAGTTGTTCTTCGGTGCCTGGCATGATGTCCTGCAGCATGCCCCGCCATTGGAGCTCTTCGACGAGATTCATCGGAGTGAGGGATTTTGCGCGAAGGTAAGCATGCGTGAGGTTTTCCCCATGCGCAATAAGCCGGAGGCTGGCTCGTTCTCACAAGTCGGGAATTCGAGTGGGTACCCGTCCGGTGAAAACATTTAATTTTATCCGCCGGTCGTTCCTGCCCGGTCCACCTATATCCTATGCATATGACCATGTCCATCCGGATCTTTGTCTGCCTGCTGGCACTGGCTGCATCCTGTGCCGGAGATGCTGCGGCTCAGTTCCGAAAATATTCCAACGAATTTCTCAACATTGGTGCAGGTGCCCGTGGTCTGGCCATGGGCGGGGCCCAGGTAGCGGTTGCGGATGACGGAACGGCCGGATACTGGAATCCTGCAGGCCTGATGGAAGTGAAGGACAGGCCGATCCTGCACCTGATGCATGCGGGCTATTTTTCGGGCATCGGTAAGTACGACTATGCATCCGCAGCCCTCCCGGCGACGGATGGCAGGCGCGCCCTGGGGGTCACCCTCCTGCGGTTTGCGATCGATGACATCCCCAACACCCTCTACCTGGTGGAGCCTGACGGCACGATCAACTACAATAACATCCGCTCTTTCTCCTCTGCAGACTACGCATTTTTGCTTTCCTATGCACAGCGGATCGTCGAGGAGGAGCATCGTTCCATCTCCTTCGGCGTCAATGCCAAAGTGATCCACCGGAGTGTCGGCAGTTTCGCCAGGGCATGGGGTTTCGGGCTGGATGCGGGACTGCGGATCAGGTGGCACAACTGGCGTCTGGGCGCTACACTCCGCGATGTTACCACCACCTTTAATGCGTGGTCGTTTTCTTTCACCGAGCGGGAGAAGGAAGTGTTGTACCTCACGAAGAATGACATACCCGTGAAATCGACTGAGCTCACCGCTCCCCGGCTGATCCTGGGTTTCGCCCGCGATTTGAGGATAGGGGATCGTTTCAGGATCACGCCCGAGATGGATCTCGACTTCACCTTCGATGGGAAACGCAACGTACTGCTGAGCGGCCAGCCAGTGAGCATTGATCCGCGGCTGGGTATTGAAGCCGGCTACCGGGATGTCATCATGCTGCGGGCCGGCATATCAAATTTCCAGCAGGGACTGAAAGATGGAGATACGCTCAATGTCCGGAAGGCATGGATCTTCCAACCCTCGCTGGGTGCGGGTTTCCGTTGGTCAGGCTTCAGTGTTGATTATGCCTTCAGCAATCTGGCAAATCAGTCCAACCCGCTGTATTCTCATGTATTCTCACTCCGGGTGCCACTCGGAAGGGCCAACCGTAATCCGATCCGTTGATGAGGCGAGGTTTTCTGCACATACTCCTGCTGATATGCATGCTGCTGTTTGTGTGGGCACCCGTCCGTGCACAGTATGATAACGAATGGATCGACCATGCCCGGACCTATCACCGGTTCAGGGTGGGGGGGGCCGGACTTTACCGCATTCCGCAGGCTACGCTTGCGGCAGCCGGACTGGGTGCCATTCCGGCGGAGCATTTCCAGTTATGGAGGATGGGCCGACAGGTACCGCTGTTTCTCTCCAGGTCTTCGGGTGTGCTCGGGGGGGGCGACTATATCGAATTTTATGGAGAACCCAACGACGGAGGGCTTGATACGAGGCTCTATGCGGGTCAGCTTCAGCCTTCTGACCGGGTGAGCCTGTTCACGGACACGGCGGCCTACTTTCTTACAACCGATCCCTCCGGGTCATCCCTCCGGATGACTCCCGGTACGAATGACATCACGGGCAATACACTGGCTCCTGAACCATATTTTCTGTATACCCGGGAACATGTATTCAGAAACCGCCTGCATCCGGGCTTTGGTGTAAATCTGGGCCTGACGGTCTATTCATCCTCCTTTGAAACCGGAGAGGGATGGGCATCCCTCGATATCCTGCCCGGATCTCCGCTTGTACATGATCTCGGAAATCTGTATCCTGCCGCCGGCGGACCCGATCCCACCTATCGTGTCTCGGTTTTCGGTAATGCCGCCCATGCACGTACACTGCGTCTGCAGGTGAACGGCGTGGAGGCGGGCAGCCATGCCTTTTCGGGTCGCGAGGGACGGGTGTTCATGGGAAGCGTGCCCCGTGCAGCCCTGGGCAGGTCGCAGGATGTGCTGACCATCCTTAATGGCAGTTTGGTTTCTGCCGACCAGATGATGGTGCATACTGTCAGCATCACTTATCCGAGGCGGTTTGATTTCGGCGGGGCGGACCGGTTCGCCTTCAGCCTGCCGGGTTCAGCGTCCGGTCATTACCTGGAGATCGAAGGATTCCGGGGCGGTGATGTGGCACCTGCACTCTATGACCTTACGGAACGCGTCGTGCCAGTGTCTCCGTCCGGACCATCGATCGGCTGACCGTTCGGAATTTCATAGATTATACACGCCAGGAACGTCAGGGCGACTATCTCATCATTACGCATCCCCGGTTGGTCGGGAGTGGAGCAGGCGGACCGGTGGATGACTACCGGCGCTATCGCTCCTCGCCTGAGGGCGGCAGCTTTCAGGCCCGCGTATACGATATTGAAGAACTTACGGATCAGTTCGCCTACGGCGTGAAACAGCATCCGATGGCCATCCGACAGTTCGTTCGACTGGCGCGTGCGCGGTTCGGGGTCAGACCCCGTGCCGTATTCCTGATCGGCAGAGGACTCACCTACGACCAGTTTCGGATGAATGAGGCCCGCAGCTCAACGGCGTCCATCGCCCTGGTGCCCACCTACGGCAATCCGGGGTCCGACAATTGGTTGATGGCGGACGGTCCCGATCCCCTGGCGGCGCTTCCGGTGGGCCGGCTGTCGGGCGTGCATGCTTCCGAGATCACGGACTATCTCGACAAGGTCAGGGAGCATGAAGGGGCAGCCAGGACCGGCGGGCAAACCCTGCAGGACCGCGGATGGATGAAGAATGTGGTGCATGCAGTTGGAGGAAGCGACAATTATCTGCAGGGACTTCTGTTCGGATACATGAATGCGGCCCGATCGATCCTGGCTGATACGCTCTTTGGGGCCAATGTGAAGACTTTCAGCAATAATCCAGCCTTCGCGACCCAGCAGCTCAACGACCAACAGTTGAAGGCGCTCTTTGCAGAAGGGATCAGTCTGCTGAACTACATGGGCCATTCATCCGCTTCGGCACT
This sequence comes from Chitinophagaceae bacterium, assembly GCA_021299955.1. GTDB lineage: Bacteria > Bacteroidota > Bacteroidia > Chitinophagales > Chitinophagaceae > Pollutibacter. The sequence goes on along the minus strand of JAJTFQ010000013.1, from coordinate 54,784 downwards.
GGAGTTCAATATCGGGGACCCTTACGCTTACGACAACGCGGGGAAGTATCCCATGTTCGTGGTCAATGGATGCAACGCCGGCAATTTCTTTCTGTACGATACTACCCGATTTTCTTCCAGCAATCTGACACTATCTGAAAAATATGTGATGGCGAAGCGACGGGGTAGCATCGGCTTCGTGGCGAGCACCCATTACGGTGTGGTCAATTACCTCAACATCTTTGTCAATGCCTTGTACACCTCGATGTCGGGTTCAGGCTACGGACGTCCGATGGGGGAGGTGCAGTTGGTCGCCCTGCAACGCATGTTGCAGTCGGTGGGCCAAACAGATTACCTGGCCCGCATGCATGCCGAACAGATCACCCTGCACGGCGATCCGATGGTCAGGGTATACGCCCACGCGCAACCGGATTATGTGGTGGAAGCCCCCGGCGTGCGCATCGAGCCCGGACTGGCCACGCTCGCCGACGGAGCGGTGGATGTGAACATCAAGATGCAGAACATCGGGCGGGCCGTAGGAGATTCCATCGGGATCCGGGTGCGCCACCTGCGCCCGGACGGGTCTTCACGGGAGATCCTGTTCAGAAGGATCCCGGCGATCCGGTGGGAGGACAGCCTTTCCCTGAAGATCCCGATCAATCCGCTGACCGATAAAGGGGAGAACCGGGTAGTGGTGACGGTCGATGCCGACGACCGGTATGCGGAGTTGTCTGAATCGAACAACAGCGTGACCAAGGTGTACATGGTCATTGAAGATGAACTCCGCCCTGTATGGCCCGGCGATCTGACGATAATGAACGAGTCGCAGCCCGTGTTCCTGGCCTCGACGGCAGATGCACTGAAGCCTCTGCGGAGGTACATCATGGAGGTGGATACAGCGGCAGACTTTCGGTCACCCGCCAGAAGGTCCGTATCCATTGAGTCTTCGGGCGGGTTGTTGAAATTCCAGTTACCGGGCTTGACGCTCACGGACGGGCGGGTTCATTACTGGCGGACTGCCCCGGAGCCTGCTGCCGGGGAGGCGGCCAGATGGAATCGTGCCTCCTTTTTGTATCTGAAGGATATTCCTTCGGGATTTGCGCAGGCGCATGCAGGCCAGCATCTGCAGTCGACTGCTGCAGACATGCGGCTGGATGCCGACAGGGTTTGGCGTTTCAATGACCGGCCGGCGCAGATCGTCATCAAGACCGGCATTTTTCCGATCCATCCGAAGAACCGGATCAATGTGCAGGTGGATGAGAAGTACCATGTATTGTGGGGGTGCCGGCCGGGTTCTCTGCAGATCGTGGTTTATGACAGTATCAGTCTGATGCCGTTGCGCAATGCATTGCAGCCCGGAGGTAAGGGCCGTTTTGGCAGCTGGGCGCCCTGCCAGTACAACGACTTTCTGTTCGAATTCCCATACGATGATCCTGTTTACCGCAAGGCTGCCATGGATTTCCTGGATTCCCTGCCAGCCCGCAGTTACGTATCGGTCACGAACATGGGCTCCCTTGGGAATACAAGTTTTGTGGATGCCTGGAAATCCGACACGGTGTTGCATGGTGCCGGTCGGTCGCTGTATCATAGTCTGTTGCGACTCGGTATGTCGGATATCGACCGGTTCACGGCCAACGTACCGTTCCTTTTCTTCAGGAGGGTGGGGGATGCCGTTACGCCGATCATTTCGCATATGGCGGTGAGCCGCGATGAGTACATCGAGCGCCGCATCGATGTGCGTAAGGGGCTTGACCGGGGCACCGTGCTGTCGCCCTGGTTCGGACCGGTGCGCCGCTGGCATCATCTTCGGTGGACGGCTGATCGGCCGGACGGGATCCAGGACAGGGTAGCGGTGGATCTGATCGGTCGGGAGGCCAGTGGGCTGGAGATGAACCTGGCAACGCTTTCCGGCGGAGATACGTCACTATCATTTGTGGATGCCTCGCGTTTTCCATATCTGAGGCTTCGGATGCGCTGTGTCGACAGTCTGGGTTTTACGCCGGCGCAGCTGCGATCCTGGCGGCTGGCCGCAGATCCTGTGCCGGAGGGAGCCCTGTCGCCCGATCTGCGGTTCAGCATGCCCGACTCCCTGGAGCCAGGACAGCCGTTTGATTTTTCCCTGGCCTTCCGGAATATAAGTCCCGCCGCGTTTGATAGTCTTCGTTTATACATGACCGTTACCGGATCCGACAATGTGGTGCGTGAAGTGCCCCTGCCGCGGACGCGTCCCTTGCCGGCCGGGGATACCCTGCACCTATCCGGCCGGGTTGACACCCGTGGTCTGAAGGGCAATTGCATGGTGTACCTGCATGTGAATCCAGGCCCCGAACAACCAGAGCAGCATCTGTTCAACAATTTTCTGTATCGCCGGGTGAGGGTGGGGGCCGATGGGTTGAATCCCCTGCTGGATGTGACTTTCGACGGCGCACACATCATGGATGGAGACATCGTATCATCCCGTCCGCACATCAGCATCCGCATGAAGGATGACAGCCGTTATCTGTTGCTGGACGACACGGCATTGATGCGGGTCCAGGTCCGATATCCCGACGGGGGGGTGCGTGTATTCAGGGTGGATGGAGATTCGATGCGGTTCAGTCCGGCGGCGGCAGCTCCGAATGCAGATAACACAGCCGTGATCGACCTGAAGGCGACCTTCGGGCAGGACGGAGAATATGAGTTGATCGTGAACGGGCGGGATCGCAGTGGGAACATGGCCGCACGATCGGATCTGAGGATGCGTTTCACGGTCATGAATCAGTCGGCGATCTCGGATCTGCTCAACTATCCGAATCCCTTCACCAGCTCCACTGCTTTCGTGTTCACGCTCACGGGCCGTCAGCCACCGCGGGACCTGCGCATTCAGATATTGACCGTAACGGGCCGGGTCGTCCGCGAGATCCGCCGTGAGGAGCTGGGTCCTCTTCGGATCGGTCGGAACATTACGGAGTTCAGGTGGGACGGGACCGACCAGTACGGCCAGCCGCTGGCCAACGGGGTTTACCTTTATCGGGTGATCGCCACGCAGGACGGCCAGCAGATGGAGCGGTGGAAGCCGGATGGGGACCCTACGGGCAATTTTTTCCGGAATGGTTACGGAAAAATGTACCTGATGCGCTGATTCAGGCCGGTCTTCCGCCGGGGAAAAGTGTGTTGAAGCGGGCCACGTACTTCCCGATCATATCGAATTCGAGGTTCACGTCATCACCCGGTTGCAGGCTGTTTATATTCGTATGTTCATAGGTGTAGGGGATGATGGCCACGGAGAATGCATCTGTCGTGACATCGAAGGCGGTCAGGCTGATCCCGTTCATGCAAATGGATCCCTTTTCGATCATCAGTGGGGCAAATGCTTCCGGGAAGCTGAATCGATAGCGCCATGATCCATCGGCATCTTCCACGGCGAGGCATCTTCCCCGCGCGTCTACGTGGCCCTGTACCAGGTGTCCGTCGAGGCGGGCGCCCATGACCATGGCCCTTTCCAGATTGATGTTCCTGCCTGCTGTCCATGCTCCCAATGCTGTTTTCTCAAGGGTCTCGCGGATGGCGGTCACCCGATGGGTGCCCCCGGATACGGATTCCACGGTCAGGCATACCCCGTCGTGTGCGACGCTCTGATCAGGCTTGAAACCGGCAGAAAGGGGGGAGGATACTTCGAAGGTGAGGTTCCCGCTATGTGCGGTGACCGTATGAATGAGCCCGGTGGCCTCGATGATTCCGGTGAACATATGCCCTGTTTTGACTGCAAGTTCGCATGGTGGCGCCATTTTTTTTGAATGTTTGGATAAAATATCGGGAATGCATATCTTTGCCCTCCTAAAAAAGAGGATCAACCATGCTCATCATCGATTCCAAGGATTGCGAAAACATCGACAAGGCGCTCAAAAAGTACAAGAAGAAATTTGAAAAGGCCAAGACTCTCCTGCAATTGCGCGAGCGTCAGTCTTTCAAGAAGCCTTCCATACGTCGCCGTGGCGAAATCCTCAAAGCGATATATCGTCAGAAGATCCAGGCAGGCGTCATCGAGCCCTGATTCTGATCCTTTGCAACATAACCGATGGTCATGGAGTTTCTTAACTTCATGACCATTTTTTTGTACGTACGTGATCACAGATACCAGGATACAGCCATTTGCCGACCATCTCCGGTTCGAGAAGCGATATTCGGACCATACCCTTCGGGCATACACGGACGATCTGCTTCAGTTTTTCCACTGGCTGGAGGCTACCTATGCATTAACGGATCCCGTGGCGGTCGCCCCGATACATATCAGAAGCTGGATGGTATCCCTGACGGGTGGGGGCTTTAAACCCCGGTCGGTTAACCGGAAGATCTCGAGTGTCAAGGCCTTCTATCTTCATGGTCGCCGGACCGGCAGGTTTTTGGAGAATCCGGTGTCCGGTTTGCGTGCGATGAAGGTGCCTCGCAGATTACCTGTGTATCTGGAGGAGGGGCAGACTGAGGTCTTGCTTGGAGAAGCGCCCTGCGTGGCCGGATCAATGGAAGACATGGAACGGCTGATGGTGATGATGCTATATCTGACGGGTCTCCGCATCAGCGAGCTCTTGTCTGTCCGGGAGTCGCAGGTGTCGGAGGGGCGTTCGGATCTCCGGATCCTGGGCAAGGGAAACAAGGAGCGCGTCGTTCCGCTTCCGGAGGGATTGTCTGTGCGCATTCGTGATTTCCTCCGGGCCAGAGGCCAGGGGAGGGATGGTGAGGGTTCCGGATTTCTCTTTGAGAATGGATCCGGTCGGCGCCTGCATCCTCGACAGGCTTATGGGATGGTCAGGCGACAACTATCGCTTGTCAGTACTGCTGACAGACGCGGGCCTCATGTGCTACGGCACACCTTTGCGACACATCTGGCCAATCGTGGGGCGGACCTGAGCGCAATCAAGGACCTCCTGGGGCATGCCAGCCTGGCATCGACGCAGGTATACACCCATAACAGCATTGCGCGGCTGCAGGAGGCGCACCGCAGAGCCCATCCCCGGGGATGAGTCCTTTCCCATCCGGCGGCATTCTGCATTCCGACATTTTTGCAAAGAATTATGACCTGGATCATTTGCGAAAAGGATCTTTTCGGCGTAAATTGAACTTGTCGCTGCCGGTGACAGTCCGGTATGCGGATGGAGTTCCATTTATTTCACGAAATCTAAATGTCCAGCCATGACCATCAACATCCAATGTGTGCATTTTGACGCCGATGCCAAGCTGATCGAGCATGTGAACCGGAAGATCGGCAAATTGTCCAACTATCACGACCGGATCATTAAGGTGGATGTTTTTCTGAAGCTCGACAATGTCGTCCATCAGATCAAGGACAAGATCGCGGAGATCAGGCTTACGATCCCGCGTCACGAACTATTCGTAAAGCATACATCCAAATCCTTCGAGGAGTCATTCGACGGATCGCTGGATGCCCTGATCAACCAGTTGAAACGGACGAAGGAGAAGGAAGCCGCTTGATAAAAGGCCTTCGGGCCTTTTTTTTATGTCTGCCACCCCCAAAAAAAGGCGTAGAATTTTTTGCTTTCAAAGATTTCCATTACCTTTGCCTTCCCAAAAACAGGGGTAGGTCTTTGTTCATATTCAAGTGTAGCATGGCGTCATTCCGCGCGAAATAAGCCAGAGTAGCTCAGCTGGTAGAGCAGCTGATTTGTAATCAGCTGGTCGGGGGTTCGAGTCCCTTCTCTGGCTCAAGGCTGAGATTCAGTTTGACAGAATCCGGGGAATGATGTGTTGCCGCAAGGCGATGATACATGACGGGGGCAGGTTCCAGAGCGGCCAAATGGGGCGGACTGTAAATCCGCTGTCTTTCGACTTCAGAGGTTCGAATCCTCTCCTGCCCACCATTCATTTGAATAGATATTCGACGCGGCATCTTTGTCTCCGCCGGGAAACCGTCAGGGGTTTTGTATTGCTTTACGTCAAATGCGGGAGTAGCTCAGTTGGTAGAGCGATAGCCTTCCAAGCTATAGGTCGCGGGTTCGAGCCTCGTCTCCCGCTCTCCATGCCGCAAGCAGCGGCAGCTGCCGTTGTAGCTCAGTGGTAGAGCACTTCCTTGGTAAGGAAGAGGTCGTGAGTTCAATTCTCATCAACGGCTCCAGGTGATTGTGAATCCCTGACCGGTCAGACATCGTTGGATGCGCTGTTGACCAGCGCGGGATGCTGTCTGAGACCATTCGGGAAAAAACATTGATATGCGGGCCACAAACCCGTAAACGCAGTTTCTATAAGAAACCATCATTGTAAACACAACCTAAAAACGGATAACAATGTCTAAAGAGACCTTCAAGAGGGACAAACCTCACGTGAACGTCGGTACGATCGGACACGTCGACCACGGAAAGACCACGTTGACTGCAGCCATCACCAACAGCCTTGCTAAAAAAGGTTGGGCGCAGGAAAAAAAGTATGATGAAATCGATGCCGCTCCGGAAGAAAAAGAGCGCGGTATCACCATCAACACTGCGCACGTGGAATATCAGACGGCCAACCGTCACTACGCGCACGTTGACTGCCCGGGTCACGCTGACTACGTAAAGAACATGATCACGGGTGCCGCCCAGATGGACGGTGCTATCCTGGTTGTGGCTGCTACAGATGGTCCGATGCCCCAGACGAAGGAGCACATCCTGCTCGCCCGTCAGGTAGGTGTTCCCCGTATCGTAGTGTTCATGAACAAGGTTGACCTTGTTGATGATCCCGAACTGCTCGAGCTGGTAGAAATGGAGATCCGCGAACTCCTTTCTACTTATGGCTTCGATGGCGACAACACACCGATCATCCAGGGTTCTGCCACCGGCGCGCTCGCTGGCGAAGAGCAGTGGTTGAAGAAGATCGATGAGCTGATGGATGCCGTTGATACTTACGTTCCGCTGCCTCCCCGTCCGGTAGACCAGCCGTTCCTTATGTCCGTTGAAGACGTATTCACGATCACAGGTCGTGGTACGGTTGCCACTGGTCGTATCGAGCGTGGTCGCATCAAGGTTGGCGAACCCGTCGAGATCGTAGGTCTGATGGAAACCCCGCTCACCTCCACTTGCACAGGCGTAGAAATGTTCCGTAAGCTCCTCGAAGAGGGTGAAGCTGGTGACAACGCCGGTCTGCTGCTCCGTGGCATTGAAAAGAAGGATATCCGTCGTGGTATGGTTATCTGCAAGCCCGGTTCCATCACCCCGCACACTGATTTCCGTGGTGAGGTGTACGTACTGAGCAAAGAGGAAGGTGGCCGTCATACACCGTTCTTCCAAAAGTATCGTCCTCAGTTCTACTTCCGTACGACTGACGTAACGGGAGAAGTGACACTGCCTGAAGGTACGGACATGGTCATGCCTGGTGATAACATCAACCTGATGGTGACGCTGATCCAGCCGATCGCCATGGAAAAGGGTCTGAAGTTCGCCATCCGCGAAGGTGGTCGCACCGTAGGTGCTGGCCAGGTGACCGAAATCCTGAAATAATCAGGCCGTCGGAATTGTTCCGGCGACTGGTGAAGTATTCATACAAAGTACCCGGGTTCTCCCGGGTACTTTGTCCATAAATCGACGGGCTTTGTCACAATAGTTGAAAATGCTATTTTGCACACGGTCATGAGATACACGGGCATAGTTCAACGGCAGAATAGAGGTCTCCAAAACCTTCGATCTAGGTTCGAATCCTAGTGCCCGTGCCAAGTTTTTGCAGTAGTCCGGAAGATTTCGGAAAAAGGTGCCGACGGGAAACTTTCCCGGGGTATCAACTCCGAACATTCGGCTGCTGCGCATCATCTAGCAACCAGATATATGAACAAATTGCAGGCATATTTCCGGGATTCCTATGAGGAGCTCGTAGAAAAGGTCAGCTGGCCCACCTGGGCTCAGTTGCAGCAGTCGACCTCGATCGTACTGGTGGCCACGCTGGTCATCACGGGGGTTGTATGGCTGATGGACCTTGGCAGCAGCAACATTCTTAAATTCGTGTATTCACTCTTCAAATGATGGAAACACCGACCCCGCAGGATACCAAATGGTACGTCCTCCGTGTGATCAGCGGCAAGGAGAAGAAGGTGAAGGAATACCTTGACAAGGATATTCTCCGCAATGGATGGGATAAGGTCATCAAGCAGATCTTCCTTCCTGTTGAAAAGGTGTACAAGATTCAGAAAGGCAAGAAGGTGGTCCGTGAACGCAACTTTTACCCCGGTTATGTAATGATCGAGGTGGATGGTAAGATGCACGACGACATCATCTCCCATATCAACAACACCACAGATGTCATCCACTTCCTGGGTAAAGACCAGCCGGTTGCGCTCCGGAAAGCGGAAGTCAAGAAGATGCTGGGTGACATGGATGAACTGGCCGGCCTTGGAGGCGATCAGTCTGCCGTTCCGTTCAAGGAAGGAGAGACGATCAAGATCATCGATGGTCCGTTCAATGATTTCACAGGCGTGATCGAAGAAGTAAACGAGGAGAAGAAGAAACTGAAAGTGACGGTCAAGATATTCGGCAGGTCAACACCTGTGGAATTGAGTTACATGCAAGTAGAGGAGATACGCTGATCTACCTGAAACATATCAAGCCCCGCACCGCGGGGCTTTTTCATGGCTGAAAATCAGTGTATAACCCAAAAAATGCCGTATATTCAACAAAGATGGCCACTGTATCAATCAAGGATATCGCCCGGGAGGTAGGCGTTTCCACCACCACCGTCTCCTTTGTACTCAATGGAAAGGCAAGGGAAAAACGCATCAGCGAGGAATTGAAGGACAAGGTTTTGTCCGCAGCCCAGCGACTGAATTATCGTCCGAACCAGGTAGCCCGCGGGCTCAGGACAGGCCAGTCACACACCCTGGGACTCATCGTTGAGGATATATCCAACCCTTTTTTCGCACATCTGGCCAGACATGTCGAACACGAAGCAGACAAGTATGGCTACACGGTCATGTTCTGCAGTACTGAGAACGACGATAAGAAGGCGGCTGGACTATTGTATATGCTTCGCCATCGGCAGATGGACGGATTCATCATTATTCCTACACCGGGCATGCGTCAGGATTTGTGTGAACTGGTGGCAGAGCAGAAGCCACTGGTGCTGGTGGACAGGTATTTTCCGGATGTGGATACCTGCCATGTGACGGTAGATAATTATATGGGGGCTCATGATGCGGTCAAGCTCCTGATCGAAAAGAAATACCAAAAGATCGGGCTTGTTACACTCAACTCGACGCAGACGCAGATGAAGGAGCGTGAACTCGGCTATCTGGAGGCTATGTCTGAACAAGGCCGGCCGGTTACCCCGGAGATGACCCTGCATGTACCATTTGACACAAGCGACGAACAGACAGTGGGGACGATCATGGACTGGCTGGCCAGAAACCCAGAGATCGATGCCATCTTTTTTACAACCAATTATCTGGGAGTTGCAGGGCTTGACGCCATTCGCAGATCAGGCCGGAAAATCAAAGAAGATCTGGGTGTGATCTGTTTCGACGACAGTATCCTGTTCCGTCTCGGAAGTCCAACTGTGACGGCCATCGTTCAGCCTATCCGGGAGATGGGGAGACAGGCGGTTCGAATGATCATCGATATGATCCAAAAAAAGCAGGATAAGGTAGTGAAGCAGACTTTCGCTCCTGTGATCGTAGAGCGGGAGTCTACCTGATAAAAAAAGGGCCTGCAGTCACACTGCAGGCCCTGATCGTTTCGGGTGAATGGATCAGGATGCGGATCCTTCTCCGCCGTTGTCGGTCGTGGCCGGTGCAGCGGGAGCTGCAGGGAGCGGGGTTGCTGCGGCTGTTTTTGATGCCGCCTTCTTCCTGGGCGCCACTTTCTTTGCAGGGGCTGCCTTTTTTGCTGGTGCGGCCTTCGGAGCGCCCTTCTTGGCCGCTGCCTTTGCAGGCGCTGCTTTCTTTGGGGCAACCTTTTTTGCAGCCACCTTCTTGGCTGGTGCCGCTTTCTTCACCACGGCCTTACCGGCTGCGGCTTTTTTTACGGCTTTCTTTGCGACCGCCTTTTTTACCACTTTTTTGACGGCTTTCACGGCTTTCTTGGCCGCCGACTTTTTGGGCGCTGCTTTCTTGGCGACCACCTTCTTTGCTGCTGCCTTTTTGGGCGCTGCTTTCTTGGTGGCCACTTTTTTAGCCGCTACTTTTTTGGCTGCTGCCTTCGGAGCCGCCTTGGGCGCCGCTTTCTTGGGTGCGGATTTCTTTACAGCAGCCTTCTTGGCGACTACTTTCTTCGGCGCCGCTTTCTTCGGGGCCGGTGCAGCCTTTTTAGCTGCCTTTTTTGTTGCTTTGGCCATGGATTTCCTGGATTTGTGCTTAAAATAATGGGGTGTAAGTCAACGGGCGGAAAATTAAACAATTCTCCTCAACGCACACCTATGTAGGATGAAAAATCTTCACAGAGATGTCATTTCGGTCTAAAAAATGTGTTTGTTCATATCAATCAGCCTGTATATCTTTGCACCCCGTTCTAAAGATCTTAGAATTCCCGCATTTGGGAGTCCTTCCAATGGAGGGACGTTAACACCAAAAAAAGTTCAATCATGGCTAAAGAGATTTCAGGCTATGTGAAGTTGCAGGTAAAGGGCGCTGCTGCCAATCCTGCCCCCCCTGTTGGACCCGCACTCGGTTCGAAGGGTGTAAACATCATGGAGTTCTGCAAGCAGTTCAATGCTCGCACGCAGGACAAACCCGGCAAGATACTGCCGGTACTCATCACGGTTTTCACTGACAAGTCCTTTGAGTTCGTCATCAAGACGCCTCCTGCTTCCGTTCAATTACTCGAAGCTGTAAAGCTGCAGAGTGGTTCCAAGGAACCTAACCGCGTCAAGGTCGGCAAGGTAACCTGGGCACAAGTAGAGGCCATCGCCAAGGACAAGATGGCAGACCTGAACTGCTTTACGCTGGACAGTGCCATGCGTATGGTAGCTGGTACGGCCCGGAGCATGGGCATCACGGTCGATGGTCAAGCACCGTGGGAAAACTGATTGTTGACAACTAAAAGCCTGTCAAGATGGGACTTACAAAGAAAAGAAAAGCCGCCAACGCAAAAGTCGACGATAAAAAGATCTATTCCCTGGACGATGCATGCGCATTGGTAAAGGATCTCAACTGCACCAAGTTCGATAGTTCCGTGGACCTCCACGTGCGTCTGGGTGTTGATCCCAAGAAAGCCGACCAGGCTGTTCGGGGTACGGTTACCCTGCCACATGGTACGGGTAAGACCAAAAAGGTACTCGTGCTCTGCACGCCTGACAAAGAGGAAGAAGCGAAAGCAGCCGGTGCTGATCATGTCGGACTCGACGAGTTCATCAAGAAGATCGAAGATGGATGGACCGATATCGACGTTATCGTAGCCACTCCTTCCGTGATGCCGAAGATCGGTAAGCTTGGAAAGATCCTGGGCCCGCGTAATCTGATGCCGAACCCGAAGACGGGAACGGTCACCAATGATGTGCAGGCTGCCGTGAAGGATGTCAAAGCGGGCAAGGTCGCCTTCAAGGTCGACAAAGCCGGCATCGTACACGCTTCCATCGGAAGGGTCAGCTTCAATCCGAAGAAATTGGCAGAAAACAGCCAGGAGTTCCTCAACGCCATTATCAAGGCCAAGCCAAGTACGGCGAAAGGAACCTACCTGAAGAGCATTTTCATGGCCAGTACGATGAGTCCCTCCGTCGCCGTTGACACCAAGGCGCTGATCCACTGATCCGGGGGTATTTGAAATACGCTAAACGAAACAGATCATGAACAAGCAAGATAAGAACCAGGCGATCGAAGCGCTGAAGGAGAAGTTCTCCCAGTACAACAACTTCTACATCACCAACACCGAGTCGTTGACCGTGGCGCAGGTAAGCAAACTCCGTCGCATCTGCTTCGACAAGAATGTCGAACTTAAGGTGGCGAAGAATACGCTCATCCGCAAGGCGATGGAGCAACTTGATTCCGACCGCTTCAAGGGCGCCTTCGATTCTCTGCACGGTGTTACGGCACTGATGTTCGCTGAAAGCGCCAAAGAGCCGGCCCTGATCCTCACCAGCTTCCGCAAGGATAATCCCAAAACCAAAGAACGTCCCGTTCTCAAGGCTGCCTTCATCGACGGCGACGTATTTGTTGGCGATAAGCAGCTGGAAGTACTGAGGGATCTGAAAAGCAAGCAGGACCTCATCGGAGAGATCATCGGTCTGCTTCAGTCCCCTGCGAAGAATGTCATCAGCGGCCTGAATGCCGGTGGCAAACTCGCCAGTCTGGTGAAGGCCCTGGAGGATCGTCAGAACTAAGGTCCCTTCTCTGGGTCCCTAAGGAATCCAGAGGTATGACCACCCTAAAATGCATTTTTTTTAAACCCGCCGTCGGATCGGCTATATAGCTGGCGTGAAGACGGTAAAAAATCAAATACCATGGCAGATTTAAAGGCATTCGCCGAACAACTGGTGAACCTCACCGTGAAAGAAGTTAACGAACTGGCCAAGATCCTGAAGGACGAGTACGGAATTGAGCCCGCCGCTGCTGCTGTTGCTGTAGCTGCAGGTCCTGCTGCTGCTGCTCCCGTTGCTGAAGAGAAGACCGCCTTCGATGTGGTCCTGAAGAGCGGTGGTGCCAACAAGCTGGCTGTTGTAAAGATCGTAAAAGACCTGACCGGCCTCGGTCTGAAGGAAGCCAAGGACCTGGTCGATGGCGCCCCGAAGAACGTAAAGGAAGGCGTTTCCAAAGCAGAGGCCGACGACGTCGCCGCCAAGCTGAAGGAAGCCGGTGCCGATGTGGAGGTGAAGTAATTCCCTGCCCGTCACAACGTATAGGAAGCCGCCCACATGGGCGGCTTCTCCGTTTTTCGGGATAGTCATATAAAACGGGGGGAATTTTGCCATGATAGGTAATTTTCTTACCTTTGCGTTCCTTAAATTAGGATATTTCCACGATTTAGGGCAGCGGAAAACATATAAATGATTGGCAATCACTATCGTCTGAAGGCAGTACTACTGCGGATGACCTGGTTGTCATATAACCCCAAAAGCGCTTTTTGAATATGTCTTCATCGAAAGTAGCTCAGCCCCAGCGCCACAATTTCGGGAAAGTGAAGCATCTGGCGGATACGCCGGACCTGCTTGAGATCCAGATCCAGTCATTCAAGGATTTCTTCCAGTTGGAGACAACCCCCGACAAGCGCAGCATCGAAGGGCTTTTCAGGGTATTCAAGGAGAACTTCCCAATTTCCGACACCCGGAACATCTTTGTTCTGGAGTTCCTGGACTATTTCATAGATCCTCCCCGCTATACCATTGACGAGTGTATGGAGCGGGGTCTGACCTATGCTGTACCCCTCAAGGCCAAACTGCGCCTGAGTTGTAACGACGAGGAGCATGTCGATTTCCAGACCATCGTTCAGGACGTATTCTTGGGTAATATTCCCTACATGACGCCTCGCGGTACCTTTGTCATCAATGGTGCGGAGCGTGTAGTTGTATCTCAGTTGCACCGCTCACCCGGGGTGTTTTTCGGACAATCCCTGCATCCGAACGGAACGAAGATCTATTCTGCACGCGTTATTCCTTTCAAGGGCGCATGGATGGAATTCGCCACCGACATCAACAATGTAATGTATGCGTACATCGACCGGAAGAAGAAGTTCCCGGTCACTACGCTGTTGCGCTCCATCGGATATGAGTCCGATAAGGATATCCTTGAGCTTTTTGGAATGGCTGACGAGGTGAAGGCCGAGAAGAAGGTCCTGAGCCAGTTCATCGGAAAGAAGCTTGCCGCCCGGGTGCTGAAGACATGGGTCGAAGATTTTGTAGATGAAGATTCTGGTGAAGTGGTTTCCATCGATCGGAACGAGATCATCCTGGAGCGAGACTCCGTGCTGAACGAGTCAAACATCGAAGAGATCATCAACCTGGGAGTAAAGACCGTTTTCATTCAGAAGGAAGAGATGAGCGGAGACTATGCCATCATCTACAATACCCTGAACAAGGATCTTTCCAACTCGGAGCTGGAAGCAGTGCAGCAGATCTACAAGCAGCTGCGTGGTGCTGACGCCCCCGATAACGAAACGGCACGCGGTATCATAGACAAGCTCTTCTTTAGCGACAAGCGATATGATCTGGGTGAGGTTGGCCGCTATAAGATCAACCGTAAGCTGGGACTGAATTACAAACTTGAGCAAAAGACCCTCACGAAGGAGGACATCATCGAGATCATCAAGTATCTCGTGCGTCTGACCAATGGTAAGGCAGAAATAGACGATATCGATCACCTCAGCAACCGCCGCGTACGTACGGTTGGTGAGCAACTCTACGCCCAGTTCGGCGTGGGCCTGGCCCGTATGGCCCGTACCATCCGTGAACGGATGAATGTGCGTGACAATGAGGTGTTCACGCCTGTTGATCTGATCAATGCGCGGACCCTGTCATCCGTGATCAACTCTTTCTTTGGTACTTCCCAGCTTTCACAGTTCCTCGATCAGACCAATCCGCTCTCGGAGATCACGCACAAGCGCAGGATCTCCGCACTCGGTCCGGGCGGTCTTTCCCGGGAGCGTGCAGGCTTCGAGGTTCGTGACGTGCATTATTCTCACTACGGACGTCTGTGTACCATTGAAACTCCGGAAGGTCCGAACATCGGTCTGATCTCCACGCTTTGTGTGCATGCAAAGATCAACGATATGGGCTTCATAGAGACCCCATACCGTCGGGTCAGCCATGGACGGGTGAATACCAAGGAACTCACTTATCTGAGCGCTGAGGAAGAAGACCTGGCCAAGATCGCACAGGCCAATGTGCCCCTGAATGAGAAAGGCGATTTCACTGAAGATACCGTAAAGGCCCGTCAGACGGGTGACTTCCCGATCCTCGAGCCGAAAGAGGTCGAATACATGGACGTGGCCCCCAACCAGATCGTGGGTCTGTCCGCTTCATTGATCCCCTTCCTTGAGCATGACGATGCCAACCGTGCACTGATGGGATCGAACATGCAGCGACAGGCCGTTCCGCTGATCCTGCCGGATGCCCCGATCGTGGGTACCGGTTTGGAAGGTAAGGCCGCCCGTGACGCGAGGATCCAGATCCATGCAGAAGGAAACGGCGTGGTCGAGTTCGTTGACGCCAATGAGATCCATGTGCGCTATGAGCGCAATGAGTCCCAGAAACTTGTCAGTTTCGAGGATGATCTTAAGATCTACAAACTGACCAAGTTCGTTAAGACCAACCAGGAGACCAGTATCACGCTCAGGCCAGGTGTCCAGAAGGGACAGCGTGTGAAGGAAGGTGACTTCCTCACTGAGGGATATGCGGTCAAGAATGGCGAACTGGCATTGGGTCGTAACCTGAAAGTGGCCTTCATGCCCTGGAAGGGTTACAACTTCGAGGATGCCATCGTAATCAATGAGAAGGTAGCGAGGGAAGATCTCTTTACCTCTGTCCATATCTCCGAGTTTGAGCTGGAGGTGCGTGACACCAAGCTCGGTGAGGAGGAGTTGACTCCAGATATCCCCAACGTATCCGAGGAAGCGACGAAGGACCTCGATCAATATGGTATCATCAGGATCGGTGCCCAGGTAAAAGAAGGTGATATCCTGATCGGTAAGATCACACCAAAGGGTGAGAGTGACCCGACGCCGGAGGAAAAACTATTGCGCGCCATCTTCGGCGACAAGGCCGGTGATGCTAAGGACGCCTCCCTGAAGGCGCCCAGTGGTACCGAGGGCGTGGTCATCGGAAAGAAACTCTTCCAGCGTGCCCGCAAGGATAAAAATGCCAAAGTCCGGGAGAAGGCTTCGATCGAGAAACTGGAGAAGATCCATGATCAGAATGAGAAGGAACTCCTTGAGCTGCTGATCGGGAAACTTCAGACCTTGCTGAAGGACAAGCCCTCTTCCGGCGTGTCCAATAACTTCGGTGAGATGCTGATCGGGAAGGGAGCGAAGTTCACTGCCAAAAATCTGGCCCAGTTGGATTATCAGAACGTCAACCCGTTGGGTTGGACGAGCGATGCCAAAACGGATGATTCGATCAATACCCTCCTGCATAACTACAACATCAAATACAACGAGGAACTCGGTCGTTACAAGCGGGAGAAGTTCAACATCTCGATCGGTGATGAATTGCCCGCCGGTGTCCTTAAGCTGGCCAAAGTTTTCCTGGCCGTCAAGCGGAAGCTGAAGGTGGGTGACAAGATGGCCGGTCGCCACGGTAACAAAGGCATCGTCGCCAAGATCGTGCGGCAGGAGGACATGCCCTTCCTGGAAGATGGCACACCGGTCGACATCGTACTGAATCCGCTGGGTGTACCCAGTCGTATGAACCTCGGACAGATCTACGAAACCATTCTTGGATGGGCCGGGGAGAAGTTGGGTATCCGTTTCTCTACACCGATCTTCGACGGAGCCACGGTGGATGAGATCAAGGAACTGATCAATAAGGCAGGGCTACCCGCATTCGGTCACACTTATCTCTATGATGGTGAAACCGGAGAGCGTTTCCACCAGAAAGCCACAGTGGGTATCATCTACATGATGAAGCTGCACCACATGGTGGACGACAAGATGCATGCCCGTTCGATCGGTCCTTATAGTCTCATCACCCAGCAGCCGCTTGGTGGTAAGGCGCAGTTCGGTGGTCAGCGTTTCGGTGAGATGGAAGTGTGGGCGCTCGAAGCCTATGGTGCTTCAAACATCCTCCAGGAATTGCTCACCCTCAAGTCTGACGACATCATCGGACGTGCCAAGACCTACGAGGCCATCGTCAAGGGAGACAATGTCCCCCGTGCCGGCATACCGGAATCCTTCAACGTACTTGTACACGAATTGAGGGGCCTGGGTCTGGACCTGCGTTTCGACAACTAACCATTGTCCAACCGATATTTCACAGCCGTTCATGTTTGCATGAACGGCTGTTTCATTTACCGAGTATTTCTTTTACATCGTCGGTAATCCTTCTGAATCGGCCTGTGTTTGGATCGATGAGGCACCATATGGTCATGGCCTCTGCGAGTATGCGGCCGTCGCGCGTTTGAATACGCACCCTTCGGATGCTTGACATGGCATCAGTTTCTCCTACCCAGGTAAGTGCAATGATGTCGGTACCGGGGAGTATGGGTGCGAGATAGTCGATCTCATGACGTCGGACGACCCATGCAAACTGATCCGCCCGATCTCCCGCCAGCTGTTTCCAATGACTGAGGGCTGCCTGTTGTATCCATGACAGGTGGACGGTATTGTTGACATGTCCCCGGTCATCGATCTGTTCGGGAATGATCGTGATGTCCATAGCCATACATCCGTTCAACGGGGGCTGTTCAATCTGTTTTTTATTCGACATATGTCCTCAGATCCCTATCGGATCCTCCCTTTTTATTGTGTCTGAAAGGTGATTTTTCAAATATTATAAAACATTTAATGAAAATGTGATTTCGCTGCATCAATTTTCAATTTTAACAAAAAAAATTCTTTTTCTTTAGCTTTTGTTAATTTGAAATGCAACGGGCGCATGTAATTATGTAATTTAGCCCGTTGCTAAAACGATTAAACAAATTGATGTTTAGGATATATGTGATAGAAACTAAACAAATCTGTTAGATTTTCATTAACTATATACAACAAAACCCCTTGTTATATGAACACGATTTTCTTAGACGTCATGACGATCAACGCGAATGATCCCGTCACATTCACCTTTTTCACGGGCTACATGGCCATGTTCGCCGCCTCTGTATTCTTTCTTTTCGAGCGTGGCCAGGTCGATGGCAAGTGGAAGACTTCTTTGCTGGTTTCCGGTCTGATCACCGGTATTGCTGCCGTGCATTACTATTACATGCGCGATTTCTTCGCAGCCACCGGCAAAACTCCGGTAGCGCTCCGTTACATTGACTGGACGCTGACGGTGCCCCTGATGTGCCTTGAGTTCTATCTGCTGCTGAAGCCTGCAGGTGCCAAGGCTGCCTTCATGTGGAAGCTGATTGCCGCCTCCGTGGTAATGCTGGTGGCTGGTTACATCGGTGAGGCCTTCAATGCGGATGGTTCATCTTCTCACAACGTTATGTGGGGTGTGATCTCTACGCTGGGTTATGTTTACATCCTGCATTCTGCCTGGTTTGGCGAAGCCAAGAAACTGGCAGCTGCAAGCAGTTCTGCTTCTGTACAGAAGGGCATTCAGGCCCTGGCATGGTTTGTACTTGTCGGATGGGCTATCTATCCGATCGGTTACATGTGTGCACCCGGTGGCTGGTTGAGCGGTGTCTTCAATCCGGAAGACGTCAACCTGTTCTACAACCTTGCGGATGCCGTCAACAAGATAGGTTTTGGTCTGGTGGTTTATGGTATCGCCACCAGCGAGTCTGCCAAGGCTTGATATCCGTAGTACCTGATTCCATATCGCCCTCCGTTTGGTCATTCATCTGACGGGGGGCGATTTTTTTCTCAAGTTGTTCAATTTTCTTCGGTATGCGGATCAGATTGCTGTTACTGCTTCCGGGACTCCTGTTCGTGTTGCTTGAGTTCATGGGTTGGACGATGCCCATGTCTGTCCAGTTGGGTGTTTTCCTGGCGGGCCTTCTCATGCTGGGTGTCCCGCATGGTGCTGCCGATCTGCTGGTGGCCGACCATGTGGTTCGACGGGATGGGGGGCAGTTCAGGATCTTTACATTCTTGTTTGCGTATCTCGGCCGTATTGTGCTGTTTGGATTGTTACTATGGTTGTTGCCCTGGGTAGGACTTGGCTTGTTCCTGTTGATATCCGCCTTTCATTTTGGGGAAACCGATCTTTCCAGGCACGAGTTGTCCGGTTTCTGGGGAAAGGCCTTCATTGTTACTTATGGAATGATGTTGCTGGGCATCCTGTTGCTGACGCACCTCGATGAGGTTCAACCTCTACTTGCATTTCTGGAGCGGGGGAGTGATATATCAGTTTGGATGTCGATGCTGGAGCGCTGGCGCTCGATAACGCTGGTCTTATTCTTCACCGCTTTGTCCTTCACCGGGTTGATGGTTCATCGCCGCCACCCTTCCTTTTTCCGTAGCTGGTTTCGAACGGAGGCCTTTCTTTTTCCGGTCATGCTGCTCCTGTTATGGCGCTTGCCATTGTTGTTGGGTTTCACTTTTTATTTTATCGGCTGGCATTCTGTTATCTCCCTGAGCAGCATTATGCGCTATCTGGTGAGTATCAACGGCGTGGCGGCAGGCCGGGTCTGGAAGCAGATGCTGTTGTACAGCGGACTGGCCATTGCGGGTACGATGTTGATCGGCGCGTCGGGTTTCATGTTTACCGAGGTCAACGCCATGTTATGGTATGCATTTATGTCTTTGGCTGTGCTCACGGGACCGCACATGGAAGTCATGCATGACATGTATGGTGCGCTTCGTCGCAAATAACGTGTCGCTCGCTATGCCTGTCATCTGTCCGGTGCCGCTCCACTTCGTGATTGGAATTACGCGAATCCTTCCAGATAGCTTTTGAGGGCTTCATCCCTAGCGGGTATTTCCGTGGACTTTTTTTCAGCTTCCATGATGGGTCGTACCTTTTCGGGTATGGGTACTGACAGGCCTGTAGCCGCCTCCACACTGTCCGGGAATTTCACCGGATGAGCGGTCTCCAAAATGTAACCCTGTTGTCCGGGATGTGTCCGGATCCACCGTTCAAGGGCAAGATAACCCACGGCTCCGTGGGGATCGAGCAGATATCCTGTTTCCCGGTGAACACGGGCGATGGTATCCGTAGTTTCCGCATCGGTGATGCTTTCACTGTGCAGTTGTCCGGTGAGCGATTGTCTGTTTCCGAAGATTTCCAGAATGCGTACAAAGTTGCTCGGGTCCGCCACATCCATGGCATTGGAAATGGTGGCTATGGCCGGATTCGGAGCATAGTGGCCATCATTCAGAAATCGGGGTACGGTGTCATTGGCATTACAGGCCGCAATGAAATGGGCGATGGGCAACCCTGAGGACCAGGCCATCATTCCGGCGCAGATATTTCCGAAATTTCCGCTGGGCACGGATACGACCGGTGGCTGATGTTGTTGCCATTGTTGCCAGGCCAAAATGTAGTACAATTGTTGCGGCAACCATCTGGCTACGTTGATGGAATTGGCGGAAGTGAGGAATACTTTGGACTTGAGATCTGCATCCATGAAGGCCTGCTTGACCATCCGCTGGCAGTCGTCAAAATTTCCATCCACTTCAAGCGCATGGATATTCCGACCGAGGGTGGTGAGTTGCTTCTCCTGCACTGGACTCACTTTCCCCGAAGGATAGAGGATGACGACATCCACGCCATCGACATCAAAGAATCCATTGGCTACGGCACCACCCGTATCTCCGCTGGTGGCCACCAGTACCACGATCCTGCCGCTCCGTTCCTGTGAAAAATGCCCCAGGCATCTGCTCATGAATCGGGCACCCACATCCTTGAAGGCGAGGGTCGGCCCGTGGAAAAGTTCGAGGCTGGCGATCTCGGGTGTGATCGGAACGAGGGGGATGTTGAAATCCAGGGTCTCATGTACGATGCGTCGCAGATCGACTTCGGAGATGCAGTCGCCCACATATGGGTGCATGACCTGCCAGGCCATTTCATCTCTGTCCATGGTCTTGATTGCATTCAGGAACGGCTTGTCCCATCGTGGGATCTCCGTAGGAAAGTAAAGGCCCTTGTCGGGGGCCTGTCCCTGAATGGTGGCGGTCCTGAAGTCGACATCGGGCGAGGCGCCCCCCAGGCTTCGATACGTCATCTGTCCGTTTTTTTCGTTTAGGCGTTTCCGTTAGTCCTGTTCAAGTATGCGTACTCCTTCTGTGTTGACGCGGGTGACATGAATCCGGTGATCGATGCCGATCCTTGAATAAACATCACGCATGATATCGGCCATTAGATGGGCCTTTTCTTCGTCGCGGTTCAGCATGAAGATAGAGGGGCCGCTGCCTGAGATGCCACCACCGAGGGCGCCGGCTTCCATGCATTGTTGCTTGACATCGTTGAATCCGGGGATGAGGATGCTGCGGACGGGTTCGATGATGACATCTTCGAGTGACCGGCCGATGAGGTCATAGTCGCCCTTCATGAAGCCTGCCACGAGGCCTGCGATGTTTCCCCATTGCCGGATGGCCTGTTTGAGTTGCACCTCCTTGCGGAGGATCTGTCTGGCGTCGGAGGTGCGCACTTCGATCTGCGGGTGCACGACGGTGACGTGGAGTGGGGGAGCTTCGAGTTGAACGATGTCCAGCGGATGGATGGCGCGGATCAGGGTCACACCGCCGTAGATGCAGGGTGTGATGTTGTCTGCGTGTTTTACCCCGCTGGCTACTTTTTCTCCGTTCATGGCGAAGCGGACCAGGTCGGGGCCTGAAAAGGGTTTACCCAGCAGGATATTGGCTGCGACGACGGCGCCTGCGGAACTGGCGGCGCTGGATCCCAGACCGCTTCCGGGTTTGATGCGCTTGTCTACCGTAAGGGTAAATCCTGGAATTTCCGGGAGTTCTTCCATCAGGGCCAGCAATGCGGCGCCTGCCACATTTCGTTCCGGTTCTAGCGGGAGTCCATAGTCATCGATATGTCGGATCCTCAATCCCGGTGCTCCGCCGATCTCCAGTTCCATGATGTCCACCGGATCTTCCAGGGCAAGTCCAAGGATGTCAAATCCGCATACGAGGTTCGCTACGGTGGCAGGTGCCGCTATCTTGATTCTGCGGGGCATCTTTTTCGTTTATGCGTCTGCGTTAGTATGTCATCGGAGGGTTGCCCGGATGATATCGGCGAACACGCCGCTGGCCGTCACTTCTGCACCGGCTCCTGCACCCTTAACTACCAGGGGTTGGTCGGGATATCGTTGTGTCTGGAACAGCACGATATTGTCCTTTCCATAGAGGTGGTAGAAGTCATGTTCAGGCGAGATGTGTTTGAGTCCAACTTCAGCTTTTCCATGATCCAGGCTGGCCACGAATTTAAGTTTACAACCGGCGGCTGAGGCCTCTTCGTAGATCGCTCTGAAGTGCGGT
Source organism: Chitinophagaceae bacterium (assembly GCA_021299955.1). Lineage (GTDB taxonomy): Bacteria > Bacteroidota > Bacteroidia > Chitinophagales > Chitinophagaceae > Pollutibacter. The sequence continues at coordinate 32,846 of JAJTFQ010000013.1, read as the reverse complement.
TCCTGTCTGCTCATCTCCGTGTAGAAATCCTCCACGGATCCCTGCATGCAGGATTCCGGCAGAAAGGCGTTGCAGCGGATGTCGTCCATTTCGATGTATTCTCCGGCTTCGCGCGCGAGGATCATGATCTTTCGCATGACGTCGGTACCGCTGAGGTCGAGCCGGGGATCTGGTTCTGTATAACCTTCGATCTGTGCCTGTCGGACCACTTCTGAGAAGGGGCGGGTACCGTCGTAGTTGTTGAATACGAAGTTAAGGGTGCCGCTGAGGACGGCCTCGATCCGGTGGATGACGTCTCCGCTGCCGCGCAGGTCGTTCAGGGTGCCTATGACGGGCAGGCCTGCGCCCACGTTGGTTTCGAAAAGGAAGCGGCAGTTGAAATCGCGGGTGAGGTCTTTGAGGCGTTGATAGTTATCATATGCCGAGGATGCGGCGATCTTGTTGCAGGCAACGACCGACATCGATCTGCGGAGCAGCTTTTCATATACCGGAGGAACCTGGTCGCTGGCGGTGATGTCGACGAATACGGTGTTGCGGAGGTTCCGTTCGATGATCACGTCGGTGAATTTACCGAGATCAGCGGGTTCCCCGGCGTCGAGGAGCCCCTGCCATCCTTCGAGGTCGATGCCTTCTTCGGAGAGCAGCATGCGTCTGCTGTTCGACAGTCCCATGACGCGCACCTGCAGACGGAGCTGTTCTGCGAGGTATGCCTGTTGTTTTCGCAGCTGATCGATCAGTCGGCGGCCTACATTACCGGTACCGGTGATGAACAGGTTTACCTGCTTGTAGGTGGTTTCGAAGAATTCTTCGTGGAGGATGTTCAGCGCTTTTCGGACATCGGCGGTGGAAATGACGGCGGAGATGTTTCGTTCGGAGGATCCCTGGGCGATGGCACGCACGTTAACACCATTTCGTCCGAGGGTTCCGAACATGCGGCCGCTGATGCCCGGACGAACCCTGAGTGATGAGAATGACGTTGATCTGCCCCTGCGCAAGGGCTTCGAAAAGTCTCTTGGAAAACCCGGGGACACCCACCATGCCGCTGCCTTCGAGGCTCAGCAGGGCGATGTTGTTGATGCTTGAGATGCCTCTCACGATCTCATGCTGAGGGTTGTTTCGGTTTTCTATCACGGTGCCGGGGTCGTCGGGGGCGAAGGTGTTCTTCACCCAGACGGGGATGTTCCTGGACATCACGGGCTGTATGGTGGGCGGATAGATCACTTTGGCGCCGAAGTGGGATAGTTCCATCGCCTCCTGATAGGAGATGGAGGGGATGATCCGGACATTACTGACCCAGCGGGGGTCTGCTGTCATCATGCCGGACACGTCCGTCCAGATTTCGAGGATCTGTACGTCGAGGGCTGCGGCGAAGATGGCGGCGGTATAGTCGGATCCTCCGCGTCCGAGGGTGGTGGTGGCACCTTTGCCCTCAGAGGCGATGAAGCCCGGCAGTACGGATACATCTTCGCGGGTATCCCCGGCCCAGTTCCGGATCTGTTGGCCGGTGGTATCGAACTGTACGGTGGCATGGCCAAAGTCTGCAGATGTGCGGATCAGCTCCCGTGCGTCCGCCCAGGTGGCATTGAGACCATGGGCATGAAAGGCCGCGGCGATGATCCGGGAGGAGAGCAGTTCTCCATAGCTTACGATACGGTCGCGGGTGCGGGCAGAGAGCTCACCGAGTAGGAACACTCCATTACAGATGTCTTCAAGATCGTTGCAATGTTTCTTGACGAGACTAAGGGTACCGCTCTGCTGACTGACGGGGAGGAGTGACTTGACCGTTTGCATGTGTCGGTCTTCCACAATGGCGAGGGTATCCCTGAATGCTTCGGAGCCGGAGGCGGCCTGGTCGCCGCAGCGCAGGAGGGTGTCGGTGATGCCTCCGAGTGCAGAGACAACGACGATGGCCTGTCCGCGGTCAAGGCGTGCCCTGACGATGTCGAGTACCTTGCGGATATTGTCCGCGTTGGCGACGGAACTGCCGCCGAATTTCAAGACCTGTTTCATGTTTTGTTGGAAGGGGTAAGAGGGAATAACTTTCGATTCGCTGTTGGGCCCATGCCCGATGGATGATATGTGTATGTGCAACCCTTAACGGGTTGTAATAATAGTGATGGTGGTCATGTTGATGACCGGAATAGCGGCAGCAAATCGATATGTAACGTCTGACCTCATTAAGATTGATGCAAGTTAACATCTCAGGACGAGAATTCAAAGCAACTCCGGATTTTGTATTATCTTCGGGATACTGCCTGCCATAGAAGCGACGATTCCTTCTACAAATTCCCACGACGATGAGTGTCCATCAGAACGCCGCCCTGCAGCAGTTCAAGACGCAGGTAGGCATCAAGTATCAGTTGTACAACAGTCTTTTTACCTCGCTTCCGTTTCATCGGATCGAGAAGACAGGTATCCTGTTATCCCTGTTATCTTCCAACTGTGAGGAGGGATATCGCCGGAACCTGAGTCCTGTTCAGATCATCGAGGATTTTTTTGAGCGGCATACTACCTACGCCACGACCCAGGAGCGGCTTGACCTGTTGTTTCGTTTCGTTCAGTATGTTGAGCGGCAGGTGGTGCTTTTCGATGCGCTGGAGGATGCGGCCTTCCGAGATGTGAATGATATGTCCGGTGTGGGCACGCTCAAACAACTCGAGTCGGAGGTGCGTCGGGCGCATTTGGAAGACAGGCTGGGGGAGAAGTTGAAGGATTTTGCCGTGAGGCTGGTACTCACAGCGCATCCCACCCAGTTCTATCCGGGGTCTGTGCTGGGGATCATCAATGATCTGTCCCGCGCCGTATCGGATAACAATGTCGGGCAGATCAACACTTATCTTCAGCAGCTTGGTAAAACCCCCTTTTTCAAAAAGCAGAAGCCCACGCCGTATGACGAGGCGGTGAGTCTGATCTGGTATCTGGAGAACGTTTTTTATCCCGCCTGCGGACGCATCATCACGCAAATGCGTGCTCAGTTTCCGGATGCGATGCCCGAAGAGGGGCATCCGGTGATCCAGATGGGATTCTGGCCCGGTGGCGACCGCGACGGCAATCCGTTTGTCACCGCCGACACTACGTTGCGGGTTGCGGAGGCGTTGCGCGGCAGTATCATCAAGTGCTATTACATGGAGGTGCGTCGTTTGAAGCGCCGGTTGACATTCGAGGGCGTGGAAGCACCGCTTCAGGATCTGGAGCGTAAGCTTTACGATAACATTTTCATTCCCGGGTTGAGGACAGAACTGACGAAAGAAGAGATCCTTTCGACGCTTACACAGATCCGGGAGACCATGTTATATCAGCATAATGGTCTGTTCATAACGTTGGTGGATAGTCTGATGAACAAAGTCAGGCTGTTTGGTTTGTATTTCGCTTCTCTTGATATCCGTCAGGACAGCTCGGTGCATGGTAAAGTTCTCGAACAACTCTCTGAAGCCGGGTTGGGTTTGCCTTCCGAATACCCTGCAATGTCATCCGCTGATCAGGAGGCATGCCTTACGAATTTATCTTCTGCCATACCCGAAGACATCGTTATCGATGGTATGGCGGGAGAGACACTGGAGTCTATCCGTGTGATCCGCCGCATTCAGGCGATGAATGGTGAGGCCGGCGCGGGTCGTTACATCATCAGCCAATGCAACAGTGCGCGTCATCTGATGGAGGTGCTGGCGTTATTTGTACTGGCCGGCTGGGATCGCCATTCGATCTCGGTGGACATTGTTCCGCTGTTCGAGACGATCGATGATCTGCTCCGGGCAGAGCGCATCATGGAGGAGTTGTACAATCTGCCGGGCTATCGTGCGCATTTGGCGCAGCGGGGCAACCGGCAGACCATCATGCTTGGTTTCAGTGATGGCACGAAGGATGGTGGCTATCTCATGGCGAATTTCAGTATCTATCGCGCCAAGGAGGAGTTGACCCGCATTTCCAGGCAGTATGGGATCGAAGTGGTGTTCTTCGATGGCCGTGGCGGTCCTCCTGCCCGTGGCGGGGGCAAGACCCATAAGTTTTATGCGTCCCTGGGCCGGAACATCGCCAATCGCGAGATCCAGCTGACCGTGCAGGGGCAGACGGTGAGTTCGAATTTCGGTACGGTGGATGCGGCCCAGTACAATATTGAGCAGCTGTTGCACGCCGGCCTGAGTAACGATCTGTTATCCGAGCATCCGGTGACGATGGAGGTTTCTGATCAGCGTTTGCTGGAGGAGTTGAGTGTGATCGGTCATGAGGCGTATGTGCATCTGCGGGAGCATCCCCATTTCCTGGATTATCTGGGGCATGCCAGTCCGCTTCGGTTCTATGCAGAGACCAATATCGGCAGTCGTCCGGCGAAGCGTGGCGCATCCGGTCGGCTGAGTTTAAAGGATCTTCGGGCGATCCCTTTCGTTGGCGCCTGGAGCCAGCTCAAGCAGAACGTGACCGGGTATTATGGTGTAGGAACAGCGCTGCGCCGAATGGACGAGGCGGGCAGGCTTTCTGATGTCAAGGGACTCTATCAGCGGTCCGCTTTTTTCAAGACGCTGATCGATAATTGTGAAATGGCAATGCAGAAATGTCATTTCCCGCTTACGCGTTTCTTAAGTGACCATCCAGTGTATGGTGAGATCTGGCATATGATCCATGGCGAATATGAACTTACCCGGAGGTACATCTTTCAATTGTCGGGCAAAACAGAACTGATGGCAGACTATCCGGTAGAGCAGTTGTCTGTGCAGATGCGGGAGCGCATTGTATTACCGCTGACAACTATCCAGCAGTATGCCATCACAAAGGTTCGGGAACTGGAGGAGCGCATGATGCAGTCAGCAGACAAGGAGGTATATGAAAAGCTGGTGATGCGTTGTTCCTTTGGGATCATCAATGCGGGCAGGAATTCTGCGTAGCCTGGAACTTGTCAGGCTGCTCCGGTCGCTGCCTTTTCGACTTCCTCCTTGGTGATGGAGGACACATTCTGAGGGATATGGCATCTTCCGTTGAAGATCACGGAAGGTTCTACATGCAGGCTGCCCGTGAAGATATCTCCCTGGATATTGGCCTGACCCAGCAGGGCGACGTTTCTGGGGGCGTGTATGTTTCCGAAGACCCTGCCGTTTATACGTGCCACGGGGCTTCGGAGTTCTCCAATGATTACCCCTGTTTCTCCCACAATGATCGTGGTTGAGCAATCCACATTTCCATGAATGGTACCATCCACGATGAGCGGTTTGGTACTGACTACTTTTCCGCTCAATACGGTACCCTGCCCGATGAATGCACTTTCGGCCTCATCCGGATCCGGAGGTTTGGATTTTTTATACCATGGGAACGGCATGGGCGCAAGTTATCACGTAATTTTTTGAGATGCAAGGGGGTAGGGTTTCCTGTGAAAAAAAAGAGGGGCGGCTGGAAAGCCGCCCCGAGGCAAAATCGACCCAACGTATGACTGCCTAAAACTTGTAGACGGCGGCCAGCAGAAAACTTGCGTCTCCATTTCTCGCTACACCGGATTTGTTACTGAAGATCTTTCCAGTGGCGGATTCCACCCTGAATTCGGGGATCAGGGTGAGGCTACCCATGTGAATGTTGCCCGACAGGGTGTTGGCGAATACAGCGGCTCCTTCCGGGGCGAATGACATGGCTGCAAGACTATTCTTATCGCTGAAATATTCGGAGCGGAGTGTGATGCCGAAACCCGGGGTGGGGTCCAGATTAAGATAGAGGGCAGACCCCCACCATTTCGTGGACTTTTCGTCGTATTTGCTGTTTTGCTGGAATCGGTTGGAGGCGACCGTACCGTTGAAGCCGAGGCTGAAGAGATCGCTGGCTTTGGCGGTCAGTACCAGATCGAACTGACCGGTCCGGGCACTGTCTGTAAAGCGTTTGCCCCCTACATAGTTGACATATGCTTTTACGTCATCAGACAGGGCGACTGAATACTGTGCGAGCACGTATTTGCTGCTGTTGATGGGTGCTGTTTTGAAATCGGTCGGGTTGGCGATCCCGAGCATGAAGCCACTCTTGCCGGCGGTGATCTCCGCTTTGAGGCCTGTGTGGAAGAAGGGGCCATACGAGAACATGTATGACATGGAATAGTTACGATTCGCAGGTGCGTCGACGAGTTCGTATCCAACGTGTGTGGCCCAGCTTCCGGCAGTGAACTTTAGCCAATCCTTGGCCTGGTAACTAATGTACAGTTGTTTGATCGCAGAGGTCAGGCCGGTTTCGTTGTATGAGAATTCCTGGGCTCTTTTTCCTATGCCGATATCAGCGGTCATACTCACTTTACCCTTGGTATAGTCCACTTTCATCGAGGCCATGCCCAATTCAAAGGAGTTGTGTGAGTTGGTAAAGCTAGTCCGGTTATTCCCGGGGGTGCTCATGAAGTCTGATCGAAAGTAGGCGTCGGCGAATCCGCTGAATGTGGCGGTTCCTTTTTCTTCCTTGGGGGCTGTTTCCTGACCTATGACATGCGCGGAGATACTGATGGCACTTGCCATCAAACAGAGTTTTCGTAACATTGTAATGGTTTTTTTATTTGCAATGGGGTGCAGTGGTGAAGTCGGTCCTGGTACGACCGGTCTTCGTCTGCTGTGCCCTTTTTCTTAATACGTTTTCATCAGGCTTCGGTTTCCTCAAGGATGCCGCTTGCTTCGTTCTTAACAAGGAGTGTGCCCTGCACGTAGTTTTCATTGTGCTGTGTGGCGTCGAGGCCCTTTTCTTCTTCTTCCATGGAGACCCTCAGGGGCAGGATGAAGTTGATGAACTTGAAGATCAGGAAGGAGACCACGAAGCTGTATGTAACCGCAATGGCCATCGCTTTGAGCTGGGTCACAAAAAATTCCATGTTTCCGTAGAATAGTCCGTCGTTGCCTGCAACGTTCACTGCTTTGGAGGCGAATACGCCTGTGAGCAACATACCTACGATACCGCCGAGACCATGGCAGGGAAATACATCGAGGGTGTCGTCAAGTTTTGACTTGGACTTGTAGAATACGGCAATGTTGGAAATGATGGCGGCGACCACACCGATGAATATGCTTTGCGGGATACCGACAAATCCGGCGCCAGGTGTGATGGCTACCAGTCCGACGACGGCACCGATGCAGAATCCGAGGACAGACGGTTTCTTACCTTTCAGCACATCGAAGAACATCCAGGAAAGGCCCGCGGCGGCGGCGGCCGTGTTGGTGGTGGCGAAGGCGGATACGGCGAGGGCGTTGGCGGCGAGTGCGGATCCTGCATTGAAACCGAACCAGCCGAACCACAGGAGGCCGGTACCGATGAGCACGTATGGTACGTTAGCGGGGGGAACTTCTTCGCCTTCGAGGTGAACGCGGCGGCGCTTGAGCACCAGGGCTCCGGCAAGGGCAGCGCATCCGGCAGAAATATGCACGACCGTACCGCCGGCGAAGTCGAGGGCGCCCCACTTGAACAGGAATCCGTCAGGATGCCAGCTCCAGTGTGCGAGGGGGGCGTACACCAGGATGCAGAACAGGACGGTGAAGAGGATGTATGCATTGAAGCGGATACGTTCTGCTACGGCACCGACTACAAGCCCGGGCGTGATGATGGCGAACATCAGCTGGAATAATGAAAACAGGGATTTCGGGATGGTGGGGGCCAGACTCCAGGGCTCACCGGAGTTGACATCTTTGAAGAAAAGAAAGGTCGATGGATTGCCTATCAATCCGCCGATGGAGTCTCCAAAGGCCAGGCTGAAGCCGAATACGATCCAGAGGACGCTGACGACTCCGGCGGCAACAACACTTTTGATCATGGTGGAGATCACGTTCTTCCGGTGGACCATTCCTCCGTAGAAGAAGGCGAGTCCGGGTGTCATTAGAAACACAAGGGCAGTCGCTACCAGTATCCAGGAGATGTCTGCCGCACTATATTTTCCGGCATCATCAAAGTTGGGGAGTACGGGTGTGAAGATAGCGGCTATGGCCAGTGCCACCAGCAGGACGAAAGGTGCTGCTTCCTTAAATCCGATTTTTTTCATGTTCGTCAGGTTTAGTTGAGTGATTGCTGTGATACTTTTGCAATTTTAACATTAATAAACCATAAACAAAACTGATTGGTTCTCTAATTATAAACATATAAATAATTAAAATATGATTGTAAAAGTCTTTAATAATTAAATAAATTATTGTAAAACAATTATTTAAGATAAATATGGTATTGATATCCAATCTTGCTTTGTTTCTAGATTAAACATATAAAAAATAATATAATATGTATTTTGGGGCAAAAAAAACCATCCGTGATGTCGCGGATGGTCATGGGGGATGTTGGTTGTTTTATCAGGGAACGAGTATGCTTTTGTCTCTGGATTCGAGCATGGATTGTCCGGTGAGGTATTCGTCTACTTTTCTGGCACATTCGCGTCCTTCGCTGATGGCCCAGACGACGAGTGATTGACCTCTGCGCATGTCGCCGCAGCTGAAGATGCGGGTAATATTGGTCTGGTAGTCTTTTTCCGAGGCTTTGACATTGCCGCGCTCGTCAAGTGAGATGTCCAGTTCGCGGATCAACCCTTCCTGTTGCGGTTGGGTGAAGCCCATGGCCAGCAGGGCGAGTTCGCAGGGGATGACGGATTCCGAGCCGGGTCTTTCTTCGAAGCGGGCAGGTTTGCCGTCTTCGGAGATCTTCCAGTCGAGTTCTACGATACGCAGGGCTTTGAGGTTACCATTTTCGTCTCCAATGAATTCCTTGGTGGCGACGGCCCATCGTCTCTCGCATCCTTCTTCGTGCGAGGTGGAGGTTTTGAGTACCATGGGGTATGTCGGCCAGGGCATGAGCGGGCTGCGGCCCTCGGGTGGTTTCGGCAGCAGTTCGAATTGGGTGATGCTTTTTGCGCCTTGTCGGTTTGAGGTGCCTACGCAGTCGCTCCCGGTATCTCCGCCTCCGATGACCACGACATGTTTTCCTGCGGCGGTGACTTCATTATCTAGCACATTGCTTTCGAGTTCCCGGCCCTCGATCGGAGAGCGACCGGCCACCCGTTTGTTCTGCTGCTTGAGAAAGGGCATGGCGAAGTGCACGCCATTGAGTTCACGGCCCGGGATGTTGAGATCTCTTGGCACGGTGGAACCTCCGGAGAGGACGATCGCGTGGAATTCGCGGAGCAGGTCGTTCAGGTTCACGTTGACGCCTACGTTGGCGTGGCATTTGAACTGCACCCCTTCTTCTTCCATAAGGGAGATGCGGCGGTCGACGACTTCCTTGGCCAGTTTGAAATCGGGGATACCATATCTGAGCAGTCCTCCGGGCCGATCGTCGCGTTCGAAGACGGTGACGGAGTGTCCGGCATAATTTAGCTGGGCGGCCGCGGCGAGGCCGGCCGGTCCGGAGCCTACGACGGCCACTTTTTTACCCGAGCGTACGTTCGGTTTGCGGGGTTTTACATATCCCCTTTCGAAGGCGATCTCTATGATGTGTTTCTCGATCTCCTCGATGGCTACGGGGGGCTGGTTGATGCCAAGTACGCAGGCGCTTTCGCAGGGTGCGGGGCAGATCCTGCCGGTGAATTCCGGGAAGTTGTTGGTTTCGCAGAGGATCTCATAGGCTTCCTGCCAGCGTTCGTTGTACACGGCGTCGTTGAATTCTGGGATGACATTCCCGAGGGGGCAACCGCTGTGGCAGAAAGGTACGCCGCAGTTCATACAGCGTGCTGCCTGGCGGTTCAGGCTTTGCGGGTCATAGGGTTTGGTGAATTCGCTGTAATCAGAGATGCGTTCTGCCGGTGCCTTTTTCGCGGGCAGTTCGCGGGTGAACTCCATGAATCCGGTGGGTTTTCCCATGTCTTATGTTGTCTTTTGCTGAGTCAATGTTGATGTCTGTCCTTTGTTTTACCTGTTCGGTGTCCGTAGGTCGCCTCAGCTCACTTTTGCGGCGGCGGATCTTTTCTGCAGGACCTTCTTATAGTCCTTCGGGAACACCTTGACGAAGCTGGCTGCCTGGTTTTCGAGGTCGGAGGCGAGGAATCCTGCCACGGTACTGGCGGTCAGTCTGTGATGTTCTGTGATCAGGGCACGAAGCACTTCCAGGTCATCCTCGTTCAGCGGGTCGAGGTCTATCATTTCCGGATTGCAGCGTTCTCTGAAGGTGCCTTTTACATCGTACACGTAGGCGATACCTCCGCTCATGCCGGCAGCGAAGTTGCGTCCGGTTTCACCCAGGATCACCACGGTTCCGCCGGTCATGTATTCGCAGCCATGATCGCCAACACCTTCTACGATGGCGGTGGCACCGGAGTTCCGCACGCAGAATCTTTCGCCTGCTTTTCCACGGATGAAGGCGGTTCCGGAGGTTGCCCCATAGAAGGCCACGTTTCCGATGACGATATTGTCTTCTGCTACGATCGGCGATTTCCGGTCGGGATATACGATGAGTCGGGCGCCGCTGAGGCCTTTACCGAAATAGTCGTTGGCATCTCCTTCGAGTTCGAGTGTGATGCCGCGGGTATTGAAGGCGCCGAAGCTCTGTCCGGCCGTTCCGGTGAATTTGAAATGGATGGTATCATCCGGCAGGCCTTCTGCCCGGTACCGCTTGGTGATCTCATTGGAGAGGATGGTACCGGCCGTGCGGTCGATGTTCCGGATCGGGAATGCTCCCCGCACGGGTTCGCCGTTTTCCAACGCGGGTTTTGCGGCCTGCAGCAGTTTCCAGTCGAGTACGCCGAGCAGGCCATGGTCCTGCTCCTCTTGCTTGTAAAGGCCGGTATATCTGGCTTCGGGCTCCTGGTAGAGGATGGGTGACAAGTCGAGTTTGGAATATTTCCAATGGGAGATGTTTTCTCTCACCGCCAGGTTCTGCACTTGTCCGACCATCTCATTGACGGTTCGGAATCCCAGTTCCGCCATGATCTCGCGGAGTTCGCGGGTCATGAACCGGATGAAATTGACAACGTGGTCGGCTGCGCCGGAAAAGCGCTTGCGGAGTTCGGGGTCCTGGGTGGCTACACCGACGGGGCAGGTGTTCAGGTGGCATTTACGCATCATGATGCAGCCTTCCACGACCAGGGCGGCGGTGGCGACGCCCCATTCTTCAGCTCCGAGCAGTGTGGCGATGGCGATGTCCCGGCCGGTTTTCATCTGTCCGTCGGCCTGAACCGTGACGCGGCTTCTGAGCCGGTTACGTACCAGTGTCTGATGTGTTTCGGCGAGTCCGAGTTCCCAGGGAAGTCCTGCGTGCCGGATGGAACTGATCGGGGAGGCACCGGTTCCGCCATCGTAGCCGGATATGAGTACGACGTCGGACTTGGCCTTGGTTACGCCGGCGGCGATGGTGCCGACGCCCGCCTTGGATACCAGTTTTACGCTGATGCGGGCCTGCCGGTTGGCGTTCTTAAGGTCGAAGATCAGCTGGGCAAGGTCTTCGATGGAGTAGATATCGTGGTGCGGCGGCGGTGAGATCAGGCCTACACCCGGGGTGGAATGGCGCACGCGTCCGATCCAGTCATCCACCTTGTGGCCGGGTAGTTGACCACCCTCGCCGGGTTTTGCGCCTTGCGCCATCTTTATCTGCAGTTCATCCGCCTCGGTGAGGTAGAGGCTGGTGACGCCAAATCGCGCCGAGGCGACTTGCTTGATGGATGAGCGCATCGAGTCTCCGTTTTGCATCGGTTCGTAGCGCAACTCGTCTTCTCCACCCTCGCCGGTATTGCTTTTGGCACCCAGGCGGTTCATGGCGATGGCGAGGGTAGTGTGGGCTTCCCAGGAGATGGAGCCGAAAGACATCGCCCCGGTGGCGAATCTCTTGAAGATATTTTCTTCGGATTCGACCTCGTCGATCGGGATCGAGGTGCGTGTCTTTTTGAAATCCAGGAGGCTTCGAAGTGTACAGGCCTTTTCGCCCTGGTCGTTCACGAGCTTCGAGTATTTCTTGAAGGTGCCGTAATCGTTGGTGCGCGTTGAATGCTGCAGCAGGTGTATGGTCTGCGGGTTGAAGAGATGGGCTTCGCCTTTCCGTTTCCATTGGTAGAATCCGCCGGCTGGCAACTGGTCGTAGGGGATCTCCATCTTGCTGAAGGCATTGCCATGTTTGGCGAGTGCTTCGCGGGCGATCTCATCGAGTCCCATACCCTGGATGCGGGAGACGGCACCCGTGAAGTAGTGGTCCACCACTTCACGGTTCAGGCCGATGATCTCCATGATCTGGGCACCCTGGTATGACTGCAGGGTGGATATCCCCATTTTTGAGAACACTTTGAGGAGTCCCTCGTTGACGGCTTTGATGTAGTTCTTCTTAAGCTGGTCGGGGTCGAGGTCCGTTTTCAGCCGACTGGTCTGACGCAGGTCGCGGATGGTGGACAGGGCCAGGTAGGGGTTGATGGCGGTGGCGCCGAATGCCAGGAGGCAAGCGAAGTGATGCACTTCCCATACATCACCTGCTTCGACGACGATGCCGACCTTACCTCTCAGTCCCTTTCGGATGAGGTGGTGATGGATGGCGGAGGTGGCGAGCAGGGATGGGATGGGTGCGTGATCGGAGTCGATGGCCCGGTCTTGCAGGATGAGGACCTCAAAACCATCCTGTACGGCATCCACTGCATAGCGGCAGATCCGGTCGAGGGCGGATTTAAGCCTGCCCGGATTCCCATCAGCGCGGAAATAGCATTGGAGGGTCTTGGCCTGGAAGATCCCCGTATCGATGCTGCGGATCTTTTCCAGATCGTGGTTGCTGAGCACGGGATGCTTGAGGGCGACGGTATGGCAGCTCTGCGGGTCTTCGATCAGCATGTTACCATTGCTGCCCACGAAGGTGGCGAGCGACATGACCAGGCGTTCGCGGATCGGGTCGATCGGCGGATTGGTCACCTGTGCGAACAGTTGTTTGAAGTAGCTGCTGAGGTGCTGTGGCTGATCACTCAGCACGGCGAGGGGGGTGTCGGTACCCATGGAACCGATGGGTTCCTTGCCATCGAGGGCCATGGGGGTGATGATCTGTTCGAGGTCTTCTCGGGAGTATCCAAATGCTTTCTGGTATTTGAACACCTGGTCATGTTCGAGGTGGGTGAACATGACGCGTGGTTCCGGAAGCTCGTTGAGTCGGATCTTGTATTTGTTCAACCAGTCAGCGTAGGGCTTCCGGTTGCAGACTTCCTGCTTGATCTCTTCGTCGCTGATGATGCGTCCCTGTTCGAGGTCGACCACGAACATGCGGCCGGGTTGCAGCCGTCCCTTCTCCTTGATGAGTGCCGGATCCACGGGGAGGGCACCCGTTTCGCTGGCCATGATGACGCGATCGTCGGTGGTGACGCAGTAGCGGGATGGGCGCAGTCCGTTACGGTCGAGGGTAGCGCCGATCATTCGCCCGTCGGTGAAGGAGATGGAGGCTGGGCCATCCCATGGTTCCATCATCGACGCGTGATATTCATAGAATGCCTTGCGGACGGGATCCATCATATCGTTATCATCCCAGGCTTCGGGGATGAGCATCATCATCACATGGGGCAGGGACCTGCCGGTCATGCTCAGCAGTTCGATGACATTGTCCAGGCTGGCACTGTCCGACTGGCCTTCGCTCACGATGGGCAGGAGCATGTCCATCTCCTCGCGGGTGAAGTATGGGGAGGTGAAACCGCGTTCACTGGATTTGAGCCAGTTGAGGTTTCCCTGCAGGGTATTGATCTCACCGTTGTGTGCGATGAAGCGGAAGGGCTGGGCCAGTTTCCAGGAGGGGAAAGTGTTTGTAGCGAAGCGGGAGTGCACGAGTCCGAAGGCGCTGACAACGCGTTTGTTGCGGAGGTCAGCGAAATAGTGACGTACCTGGTGGCTGGTGAGCTGTCCCTTGTAGACGACGATCTTATAGGAGAGGGACGCGATGTAGAAGCCGATGGTATCTTTCCTGACCGTATTGTTGATGATATGGCTGCTATGGTTGCGGAGCACGAATAGTTTGCGCTCGAAGGCCATGGGGTCGTTGATATGGTCAGGACAGGCGATGAATACCTGTTCCATTTCCGGTTCCACGGACAGGGCGGAGGGGCCGATACCTTCCGGGTTGACAGGGATCTTCCGCCAGGTAAGGATCTCCAGGCCGAGTTTTTCGGCTGTGCGGTGGAAGATGTCCCTGCATTCTTCGCGCAGACGGATCTCTCGTGGAAAAAAAACAGTACCTACCCCGTATTTCCCGAACGGGGGCAGGTGTACGCCCAGTTTCAGGCATTCCTCGAAGAAGAATTCGTGCGGTGTCTGGATCAGGATGCCTGCGCCGTCGCCGGTGTTGTCCTCACAACCGCAGGCGCCCCGGTGTTCCATGTTCTCGAGGATGGTGAGTGCGTCCGAAACGATCTGGTGGTTCTTGTTTCCTTTCAGATTGGCTACGAAGCCAATACCGCAGGCGTCATGCTCGAATTCGGGACGGTATAATCCCAGGTTACTTGCCATAGCAAATGTGGGTTATTGAAAAAAAATGAATGATTCGGGGTGTTCTTCGCAGGAACGTCTAATATATTGGCAAGCGATCAGCGGAAATTACGAAAAAAATGCGATAAATCCTGAAAAAATTTAAGCAATCGACAGCGTTTCGGGCTTAGGTGAACTTTCGGGGGATCAGATCAGGTATCCGTAGAGTTTGTCGTTCTTGTTGATCTCTGTTACGTTGATACCATGTTGATCCATTCGGTCCATGAGTCCTTCGTAATCGGCCCGGCTCTGCAGTTCGATGCCAACGAGGGCTGGACCGGCTTCCTTGTTTGTTTTTTGCATGTACTCGAAACGGGTGATGTCGTCGGTTGGTCCGAGGACCTGGTTCACGAATTCCTTCAGTGCACCCGGTCGCTGGGCGAAGCTGATCAGGAAGTAATGCTTCAGGCCTTCGTATTGGAGGGATCTTTCCCTGATCTCGGGCATCCGGTCGATGTCATTGTTGCTGCCGCTGACGATGCAGACGATCTTTTTGCCCCGGATGGCTTCGGCATAGTCGTCGAGTGCCGCGATGGACAGGGCTCCGGCGGGTTCAACGACGATGGCATCTTCATTATAGAGTTTGAGGATGGTGGTGCAGATGCGTCCTTCAGGTACGAGGTGCATTTCGTCGAGCACTTCGCGGCAGATGGAGAAGGTGATGTCTCCCACGCGTTTGACGGCTGCGCCGTCCACGAACCTGTCGATTTCGGTGAGCATCACCGGATGGCCGGCCTTAAGTGCTTCCTTCATGGAGGGAGCGCCTTCAGGTTCCAGGCCTACGATGCGTGTGTTCGGCGAATGCTGCCGGAAGCAGGTGCCGACACCTGCGGCCAGCCCGCCGCCTCCGACGGGCAGGAACAGCCAGTCGATCCCCTGCGTTTCCTCCAGGATCTCGCAGCCGACGGTCCCCTGGCCTTCGATGATCCTGAGGTCTTCGAAAGGAGGGATGAACACCATGTGGTTTCTGCGGGTGAATTCCATGGCTGCCTGGGCGCAGTCGTCGAATGTGTCGCCGGCGAGTCTGATCTCGATCCACTCCTCCCCGAACATGCGGGTCTGGGCGATCTTCTGTTTGGGTGTGATGACGGGCATGAACACGATACCCTTGACCTGCAGTTGTCTGCAGCCGTAGGCGAATCCCTGGGCGTGATTTCCGGCGCTGGCGCAGACGACGCCCTTTTCGAGGTCTTCCTGCGGCAGGGTGCTCATCATGTTATAAGCTCCCCGGATCTTGTAGGATCGCACGACCTGCAGGTCTTCCCGTTTGAGCCATACCTGGCAGTCATATTTTCTGGATAGCCGGTGGTTGTATTGCAGGGGGGTACGCGTGATCACCTTGTGCAGGCGTTCGGCGGCTTTTTTAAAATCCAGTGCGGTCTGTGTCCCCTGTATCATGGTGTTTGTTTCACATCATCCCGGAGCCCGCCGGTTCGCAGGGTTGCGAACCGGCGAAGTCCTCCGTTCTGATGATACTTGATCATGCCTGGTTCTCCGGGCGGAGGCTGCGGACGGTTTTGCCGGCCTGCCACATTTCGCTTTCGCGGAGTTCTTTCAGTTCCTCCTCGAGTTTAGCGCGATAGTCGGGCTGGCTGTTACTGTCGATGCTGCGCTGGCTTTCCTTTCCTTCAGCGACGCTGGTATAGAGTTCGTTGAAGACAGGCAGGGTGGCGTCGCGGAATTTCTTCCACCAGTCGAGCGCACCGCGCTGGGCGGTGGTGGAGCAGTTGGCGTACATCCAGTCCATGCCGTTTTCAGCCACCAGTGGCATGAGCGACTGGGTCAGTTCTTCCACCGTTTCATTGAAGGCTTCGGAGGGTGAGTGTCCGCGCTCCCGCAGCACCTGGTACTGGGCGGCGAAGATGCCCTGGATGGCGCCCATCAGGGTGCCGCGCTCACCGGTAAGATCGCTGTATACTTCCTTCTTGAAATTGGTCTCGAAAAGGTAGCCACTGCCAATGGCGATGCCGAGGGCGATGACGCGTTCGAAGGCGCGGCCGGTGGCATCCTGATGGATGGCGTAGCTGCTGTTGAGGCCTCGTCCCTGCAGGAACATGCGGCGCAGGGAGGTACCTGAACCTTTCGGGGCAACGAGGAATACATCCACATCAGGGGGAGGTATGATGCCTGTCTGGTCGTTGTAGGTGATGCCGAAGCCATGCGAGAAGTAGAGGGCCTTGCCGGGCGTGAGATGCTTCTTGACCGTCGGCCACATCTGGATCTGGGCAGCGTCACTGAGCAGGTAGCAGATGATCGTGCCGCGCTGCAGGGCTTCTTCGATCTCAAAGAGGGTTTCTCCGGGGACGAATCCATCGCTCACCGCTTTATCCCAGCTCTTGGAGTTCTTCCGCTGGCCGATGATCACGTTGATGCCGTTCTCTTTTTGGTTGAGTGCCTGACCGGGGCCCTGCACGCCGTAGCCGATGACAGCGACGACTTCATCTTTCAGGATTTCCTGTGCTTTCGCGAGCGGGAACTCGTCTCGGGTCACCACATTTTCTTCCGTCCCGCCAAAATTCAATTTTGCCATGTTGATCGATTGTTTGTATGGATGGTTAACGATTCACGATGTTGTAATGTCTGGTTCGTATTACATGACGAACACATTCCCGCCCTGGTCGAGATACTCATTTTCCCGGGTGGAGGGGTGGGGTTCTGTTTCTTCGAACTCCTTCAGTTTTTCGTGGAAGCCCCGGCTTTCCTTGATGATGGCTACGCGTGCGCTGCGTACGAATTCGATCAGTCCAACCGGTTCGAGGACGCTTATGAGCTTATCTGTTTCCTCGCGGTGCCCGGAGGTTTCGAAGATGGTGTAGTCTTTCCGGATGACCACGGCCCTGGCACCGTGTTCGCGCAGCAAACGCTCTACCTTGACCTTTTCGGCGATCTCATCTGTAGGTACTTTATAGAGGGCGAGTTCCTGCCATACGATCTCCTCGTTGGTATTGAAGTAGGCTTTGAGCACGTCCACCTGCTTTTCGATCTGCCGGACGAGTTTGCGCACCACGTCTTCTGTTTCGTTGATGACGATGGTGAACCGGTGGATGCCTTCCACTTCTGAGGGAGATGTATTTAGGCTTTCGATGTTGATCTTCCGTCTCGAGAACATGATGGCGATCCGGTTGAGGAGGCCGACCTGATTCTCGGTATAGACGGTGATGGTATATTCCTGTTTCATGTTGCTGATTTTATTCCTCCCGGATGTCATTTAAGTCTGATCTCGGCGACACCGCAGCCTTGCGGCACCATGGGGAACACGTTATTTTCCTTGCCAACCATGACTTCCAGGAGGTAGGCGCCGTCGTGATCGATCATGGTTTCCAATGCCGTTTTTAGGTTCGGGCGTTCGGAGACGGATTGTCCGGAGATGCCATAGGCGGCCGCGAGGGCTACGAAATCCGGACTCTGGATATCCACGGAGGAGTATCGGCGTTCGTGGAAGAGTTCCTGCCACTGGCGTACCATTCCGAGGAAGTTATTGTTCAGGATGATGATCTTGACCTTGACGTTGCTCTGCATGATGGTGCCGAGTTCCTGGAGGGTCATCTGGAAACCTCCGTCGCCTATGACGGCAACGACTTCGCGATCCGGGGCACCGAATTTGGCGCCGATGGCTGCCGGCAGGGCAAATCCCATCGTTCCGAGCCCTCCGGAGGTCACATTGCTCCTGGACTGGTTGAATTTGGCATAACGGCAGGCGACCATCTGGTGCTGTCCTACATCGGTGACGATGACCGCATTTCCATGGGTGATCTGATTCAGGGTATCGATCACTTCACCCATCGTTAGTATATCGGATGTCGGGTGGAGTTCTCCCTGGAACACGGCTTCGTCTTCGCTCTTGGTGCATTCCTTGAATTTCTCAAGCCATTTGGGATAGGCTTTCTGCTGCACCAGGGCCGTCAGCATGGGCAGGGTTTCCTTGCAGTCGCCCCATACGGGTACGGTGGCCTTGATATTTTTATCGATCTCGGCCGGGTCAATATCCAGGTGAATGACCTTCGCCTGTTTGGCATATTTGTCGAGCCGTCCGGTCACGCGGTCGTCGAAGCGCATGCCGACGGCGATGAGTACGTCGCATTCATTGGTCAGCACATTCGGTCCGTAATTTCCATGCATGCCGAGCATCCCCACATTGAGGGGGTGATCTGTCGGCAGCGCGCTGAGGCCCAGGATCGTCCACGCTGCCGGGATCCCGGCCTTTTCGATGAAGGCTTTGAATTCCTGTTCTGCGCCGCCCAGGATCACACCTTGTCCGAAGATCACAAAGGGGCGTTCGGCTTCGTTAATGAGCCGGGCAGCTTCTTCGACGTACGCCTTCCTGACCACAGGTTTCGGCCGGTAGCTTCGGATGTGGTGGCAGGGTTTATAGCCCTGATATTCGAATAATTGCAGCTGGGCGTTTTTGGTGATATCGATCAGCACAGGGCCGGGGCGTCCGCTGCCAGCGATGTAGAAGGCCTTCGCCAGGATTTCGGGGATCTCGGCGGCATCGGTGATCTGGTAGTTCCACTTGGTGACCGGCGTGGTGATATTGATCACATCGGTCTCCTGAAACGCATCAGTCCCGAGGAGATGTGCAAACACTTGTCCGGTGATGCATACCAGCGGGGTGGAGTCGATCATCGCATCGGCGAGACCGGTTACGAGATTGGTGGCGCCGGGGCCACTGGTGGCGAATACCACACCGGTGCGGCCCGACGTACGGGCGTAGCCCTGGGCAGCGTGTATGCCGCCCTGTTCGTGGCGTACGAGGATGTGTTCGAGCCGGTCTTCATACCCGTAGAGTGCGTCGTAGATGGGCATGATGGCTCCACCGGGGTATCCGAAGATCGTGCTGACGCCTTCCTGTACCATGGCTTCACAGACGGCCTGTGAGCCGGAGATGGTTCGGGTCTGTTGCGTGGCGGTGGCGGGTGCCGTACTGAGTGCGGTGTCCATGTGGATGTGTTTTGGGCTTTCGGCGGATGGTTCGGTGTTATTCGTCTGTGACGCAGCCTTCGGCGGCGGTGCGTACTTGTTTGGCGTACTTGTAGAGGATCCCCTTGCTGACGGTGAGCGGAGGCTGCTGCCAGGACTTGCGCCTCTGTTCGATCTCTGCTTCGCTGACATGCAGGGTCATCTGGTTATTGACGGCGTCGAGCTCAATAATATCGTTGTCGTGCACGAGAGCGATCAGGCCGCCGTCGTGGGCTTCAGGCGTGATATGCCCCACCACGAAACCATGCGTTCCACCGCTGAAACGTCCGTCGGTGATGAGCGCGACGGACTTACCGAGGCCTGCGCCGATGATGGCGGAGGTCGGTTTGAGCATCTCCGGCATGCCGGGTGCACCGCGGGGGCCGACATATCTGATGACCACTACATCCCCTGCCTTTACCCTGCCCTCTCGTATGCCCGAGATCAGTTGTTCCTCGCCATCGAAGACGCGGGCCGGTCCGCTGAAGCGTTCTCCTTCTTTACCACTGATCTTGGCTACGCTGCCACCGGAGGCCAGGTTTCCGTAGAGTATCTGCAGGTGGCCGGTGGCCTTTACCGGGGTTTCCACCGGCAGGATGATGCGTTGGCTGTTGAAGTCGAGATCCGGAATGTCAGCGAGGTTTTCGGCCATCGTCTTTCCGGTGACGGTGAGGCAATCGCCATGGATCAATCCCTTTGCCAGCAGGTATTTCAATACAGCCGGAACGCCGCCAACATTGTGGAGATCTTCCATCAGGTATCTGCCGCTGGGCTTTAGGTCTCCGAGTACGGGCACCTTGTCGCTGATCCGCTGGAAGTCGTCCTGTGTGAGTGGAACGCCTACGGCGCGGGCCATGGCGATGAAGTGAAGGACCGCGTTGGTGGATCCGCCGAGTACCATGATGAGCGTCAGGGCGTTGTCAAAAGCCTTGGCCGTCATGATGTCTGACGGTTTGATATCCTTTTCCAGCAGTTGTTGGATGTATTTACCGGCATCTTTGCATTCCTGTTTTTTCTCCTCGCTGAGGGCGGGGTTAGAGGAGGAGTAAGGAAGGCTCATACCCAGGGCTTCGATGGCGGAGGCCATGGTATTGGCGGTGTACATGCCGCCGCAGGCGCCCGGGCCGGGGCAGGCGTTCATGACAATGCCCTTGAAATCGGCCTCATCAAGGTTCCCTGCGATCTTTTTCCCCAGGGCTTCGAAGGCGGATATGATGTTGAGGTCCTCTCCCTTGTAATGTCCGGGTGCGATGGTGCCGCCATATACCATGATGGAGGGCCGATCGAGCCGGCCCATGGCGATCAGGGAACCGGGCATATTCTTATCGCAGCCGGGCACGGTAATGAGTCCATCGTAATATTGCGCACCACAAACGGTTTCGATGGAGTCAGCGATGATGTCGCGGCTAACGAGGGAGTAGCGCATGCCGGGGGTTCCGTTGGACATGCCGTCGCTCACGCCAATGGTGTGGAAGGTGAGGCCGACGAGGCCCTGTTCCCATACGCCCTGTTTGACGAGGGCGGCCAGATCGTTCAGGTGCATGTTGCAGGGGTTGCCATCGTAGCCCATACTGGCGATGCCTACTTGTGCTTTGGCCAGGTCTTCTTCCGTCATACCGAGGGCATAGTACATGGCCTGGGCGGCGGGTTGTGTGGGATCCTGAGTGAGTGTCCGGCTGTATTTATTGATAAGGTTCATAGGTCAGATGATGGTTGATTTGCGGATTTCGATGTTTGCCTTGTTCACTTCACCGGGGATGCGCTGGGCGATGTGGTCGCAGACGAGTTCTCCGATGGTGCTGGTGAAATAAAAATTAACGGGATCGATGTCCTTGGTCACGAAACCATGCTGGAGGGTCCATTCCACGGCCCTGCGAATGCTGGCGGCCTCTTCGTGCATGCCGAAGTGTTCGAGCATCATGGCGACGGAGAGGATGGAACCGATGGGATTGGCGATGTCCATGCCGGCGGCCTGCGGATAGGAGCCGTGGATGGGCTCGAAAAGGGCCGCTTCACCACCGATGGAGGAGGAGGGCAGGAGACCGAGCGATCCGCTGAGGACGGAGGCTTCATCGCTCAGGATATCTCCGAACATATTTTCGGTGAGCATCACATCGAACTGCTTCGGGTTGACGATGATCTGCATGGCCGCATTGTCGACGAACATGTACTCGGTCGTCACATCAGGATATTTCGCGGCGACTTCCTGCACGATCTTGCGCCACAGGCGCGAGGTTTCCAGGACATTGGCCTTGTCGACCAGCGTCAGTTTTTTTCGTCTGATGCGGGCGTACTGGAATGCCAGTTCTGCGATGCGTTCGATCTCGTGACGGTGATAGATGCATTTATCGGAGGCGAAGGTCAGGGCTTCATCCTTTTCCTTTTCTCCAAAGTAGATACCGCCGGTGAGTTCCCGGAAGATGATGAAATCAACACCTGCGAGTTTCTCGGCCTTCAGGGGCGCGAGGTGTTCCAGCGCCGCATAGGTATTTACGGGGCGGATGTTGGCGAAGAGGCCAAGTTCTTTTCGGATGCGCAGGAGTCCCTGTTCGGGCCGGACCTTGGCATTCGGGTCATTGTCGTACTTCGGGTGTCCGATGGCGCCGAACAGGATAGCATCGGAGCGGCGGCAGATGTCCAGGGTCGCTTGTGGGAGGGGGTCGCCGGTTTCATCGATGGCCACGGCACCCATGAGGGCGTATTCGAAGCTGAAACGGTGACCGAAGCGCAAGCCAATGGCCTCGAGGACGCGGATGGACTGTCCGGTCACTTCGGGGCCGATCCCGTCGCCCATGATGACTGCAATCTTTTTATCCATATATGCGTGTGTTTGGATGATGGTTCTGTTGGATCTGAAGCGTTAGACGGCGGCACGATCTGCTTCGAATGATTCGATCTCGGGCATCATATTGATGAGATAGTCGATGTCGTCATAGCCGTTGATCAGGCAGGTTTTTTTATAGGGATTGATATCGAAACTTTCTGATACGCCAGTCGTGGTTATGGTGATCATTTGCGCAGGCAGATCCACTGAGAGTTCGGTCGAAGGATCGGCGTCAACGGCTTCGAAGATCTGTTGCAGGAATTTTTCGCTGACCTGTACGGGCAGCAGGAAGTTGTTGAGTGCGTTGTTACGGAAGATGTCTGCAAAGAAGCTGCTCACCACGACTTCGAATCCTGCGTCCTTGATCGCCCAGGCGGCATGCTCGCGGCTGGAACCACATCCAAAGTTCTTGCCGGCGACGAGGATCGTACCCGACCAGCGGGGATCGTTCAGCGGGAAATCAGCTTTCGGGGAGTTTTCATCATCATTCTCATATCTCCAGTCACGGAAAAGATTCTTGCCGAAACCTTCGCGGCTGGTGGCCTTCAGAAAACGGGCGGGGATGATCTGGTCGGTATCGATATTCTCCATCCTGACCGGAACCGCGCGTGATTTGATCTGTTGCATGTATTTATTTTGATAGCCCTCCGGGCGTTCATATTTATTTTTATATAAACTCGCGGACGTCTCCGACATGCCCTGTAACTGCCGCTACGGCCGCGGTGAGCGGACTGGCGAGCAGGGTCCTGGCGTTGGGTCCTTGTCTTCCCTCGAAGTTCCGGTTGCTGGTGCTGATGCAGTATTTGCCGGCGGGGATCTTGTCTTCGTTCATACCCAGGCAAGCGGAGCAGCCGGGTTGGCGGAGCATGAATCCTGCGGCCTCAAAGATCTGATCGAGTCCTTCGGCACGTGCGGCCTGTTCGACCTGCTTACTGCCCGGCACGATCCATACCTCTACATTGTCGGCCTTTTGCTTCCCGCGAACGAAGTCTGCCACGAGGCGGAGGTCTTCAATGCGCGAGTTGGTACAGCTGCCTATGAATACGTAGTCGACCGCTTGTCCCTTGATGGGCTGTCCGTCTTTCAGGCCCATGTATTGCAGGGCTTTGGCGAAGTTGCCGCGTTCGTTTTCCGGCAGGGATGCCTGAGCTGGAATGTTCTTTGACACACCGATGCCCATGCCCGGATTGGTTCCATAGGTCACCATCGGTTCGATGTCGGCGGCGTTTATATTTATTTCCAAATCAAAGACCGCGTCATCATCGGTATGTAGGGTGCGCCAGTGTGCGAGGGCCTTTTCCCATGCTTCACCGGCGGGCGCGAACTGGCGTCCCTTCATGTAGTCGAAGGTGGTTTCATCGGGTGCGATCAGGCCGCCGCGGGCACCCATTTCGATGCTCATGTTGCAGATGGTCATCCGACCTTCCATGCTGAGGCTGCGAATGGCGGAGCCGGCATATTCGACAAAGTATCCTGTGGCACCGCTGGCGGAGAGCAGGGAGATGATGTACAGGATAATGTCTTTGGAGAGCACGCCGGGATTCAGTTGTCCGTCGACGTTGATGCGCATGAGTTTGGGGCGCGACTGCAGCAGGCACTGGGTGGTCAGGACCATTTCCACTTCTGAGGTGCCGATGCCGAAGGCGATGGTACCGAAGGCACCATGTGTGGAAGTATGGCTGTCGCCACAGACGATGGTCATGCCCGGTTGGGTGACGCCCAGTTCGGGGCCAATGACGTGGACGATACCCTGGTAAGGGTGCCCCAGGCCGTATAGTTCGATGCCGAATTCCGCGCAATTTTTCACGAGCATATCCACCTGTTTGCGCGACAGTTCTTCGCGGATGGGCAACTCCTGGTTGAGGGTCGGTACGTTATGATCTGCCGTGGCTACGACCTGTTGTGGCCGGAAGACGGGCATGCCACGTTTGCGCAGTCCGTTGAAGGCCTGTGGAGAAGTGACTTCATGAATGAAATGCCGGTCGATGTACAGGACGGAGGGGCCTCCTTCGATCGTTTTCACGACGTGGCTTTCCCAGATCTTATCGAATAATGTCTTTCCCATATGGATGTATCATGGGGCCCGGAGGCCGGTTTCGATCACTTATATTTATTTTTCGTATGCTTTTGCCATGGCGTCGAGGTCTTCATCTGCTACTTCCTTTTTCTGGTCTGCGACGGCCAGGAATCTTTCATAGAGCACATCAATGGCGTTGCGGTCGAATTCGAATCCGAGGTTCTTGAACCGGTAGGCGAGTGCAGATCTTCCGCTGCGGGCCGTGAGTACGATCTTTGAGGTATCTGCACCGACTTCATCAGGGCGGATGATCTCGTATGTCTGTGCGTCTTTCAGGAAGCCGTCCTGGTGGATGCCTGAGGAATGTGAGAAGGCGTTGGCCCCTACGATGGCCTTGTTGGGTTGCACGGGCATGCGCATGGTGTCGGAAACGAGACGGCTGATGGGGTTCAGCATTTCGGGGCGGATGCCGGTGTACAGACCGAGTTCGGGGTGCTGGCGCATGACCATGACCACTTCTTCCAGGGCGGTGTTAC
Organism: Chitinophagaceae bacterium; assembly: GCA_021299955.1. GTDB lineage: Bacteria > Bacteroidota > Bacteroidia > Chitinophagales > Chitinophagaceae > Pollutibacter. The sequence goes on along the minus strand of JAJTFQ010000013.1, from coordinate 8,123 downwards.
CGGCCCGTTCGCCTAGTCCGTTGATGGTGCATTCGATCTGCCGGGCCCCGTTGATGGCACCCTGGATCGAATTGGCTGTAGCCAGGCCCAGGTCGTTATGACAATGGCAGGAGAGGACGGCCTTATCTACGTTGGGTACGTTGTTGACTAGATAAGCGATCTTTTCGCCGTACTGGCCGGGCAGGCAGTAGCCGGTGGTGTCGGGGATGTTCACAGTGGTGGCACCCGCCCTGATCACAGCTTCCACGACGCGGGCGAGGTATTCGTTTTCAGTACGTCCTGCGTCCTCGGCGTAGAATTCTACATTGTCGGTATACTGCCGGGCCCATTTTACGGCCTGGACGGCGCGTTCGAGGATCTCTTCGCGGGTGCTGTTGAATTTCGAGCGGATGTGTGAGTCGGAGGTTCCGATGCCGGTATGGATGCGAGGACGTCGGGCGTGACGCAGGGCCTGTCCGGCCGCCTCAATATCCTTCTGGACGGCGCGGCTGAGGCCGCAGACAACGGCGTCCTTTATGACCCGGGATATTTCGGAAACGGACTCAAAGTCGCCCGGACTGGAGATCGGGAAACCCGCCTCGATGATGTCCACGCCCAGGGCTTCCAGGGCAAGCGCTATCTCTACCTTCTCATTGGTGTTGAGTTTGCAGCCGGGCACTTGTTCTCCGTCGCGCAGTGTGGTGTCGAAGATATATACCTTGTTACTGTCCATATGGGTTGCTTTAGGTGCGTCTGTCATGCCAGCCGGTTGTGGGACGGCTGGATGGGCCATAGCAAATGTACCTGTGAATTTTTCGGCGGGAAAGAAAAAATGCTTTGTAAATTACGTTGCGCAACCCGTTCATCAAAGGGTTAATAATCTGTTTGTCAAGGATTTATCACCTTTCGCACTTACGATGCCCAACCGATCGCCCGATGAATTATTTCAGCTGATCCACACGCTCGAAAAGGCGGAGAAGCGGAATTTCAAGCTCTTCGTTCGTCGGAATGCATCGTCCGATGAGATGAAGATCATCCAGCTCTTTGATGCCATGGAGCGGATGGATCATTATGACGAGGATCTCCTATTGCGACGGCATCCGGAGATCCGGAAGGCCCAGCTCTCGAATCTCAAGGCGCATCTCTATCGTCAGATCCTTTCCAGCCTGCGCATCATGCGGGATGAGGAGAATATCGACATCCGGCTGCACGAGCAGTTCGACCATGCACGCATCCTCTACAACAAGGGGCTCTACCAGCAGAGTCTGAAGGTATTGTCGCGGATCAAGGAACTGGCCCGCACCTATCATCAGATCACCTTCTGGTTGCAGGCGCTGGTATTTGAGAAAAAGATCGAGTCGTTGCATATTACCCGGAGTTTCGAGGATCGGGCGGAGCAGTTGTCGAGGGAGGTTGAGGAGCTTGATGATCGGCTGGTGGTCATCGGCCGGCTGAGCAACCTGGCCCTGCAGCTTTACGGCTGGTATATCCGATCGGGGCTTACCCGGGACCCGGGGGAGGAGCGGTCGGTGACGGAGTTCTTCGAGGCGCAGATGCCTGCTGGCGCTGCCCTGCTGGATGGCTTCTACGAGCGACTGTATTACCACCAGTGCATGACCTGGTATGGTTTCATCCGACAGGATCTGCTGCTGTACTACCGGAGCTGTCAGCGCTGGGTGTATGTTTTCAGGAAGGAGCCCGCGATGCTTCGGGTCGAGGCGCCGCAGTATATAAAAGGTATGCACAACCTGTTGCACGCCCATTTTATGCTGAGGAACCGGGATCGTTTCCTGGAGTGCCTGACGGAGTTCGAAGCCTTTCATCATTCAGATATCGCGCAGTCCAATGCAAATCTGCGGGTGCAGTCGTTCGTATATCTCTACATCGCCAAGATCAACCGGCATTTCATGGAGGGTACGTTTACGGAGGGGTTGGCACTGGTTACCGAGATCGAGGAACGGATAGCATCCTATGAGCAGCAACTCGATAGACATCGTATCCTCGTGTTCTATTATAAGATCGCCTGTCTGTATTTCGGCAGCGGCAATCAGGACAAGACCATCGTGTATTTGAACCGCATCATCCACTGGAAGGCAGACCTTCGGGCAGACGTGCAATGTTATGCCCGTCTGCTGCATTTGATCGCCCATTACGAACTCGGCAACTACGAGATCCTGGAATCTCTCATCAAGTCCGTCTACCGGTTCATGGTCAGGATGAAAAACCTGAGCGTGGTGGAGCGTGCGATCCTGGAATTCCTGCAACGCAGCTTTCATAAGGATCCCCGCATGCTGAAGCCAGATTTCGAGGCCCTGCGCGACCGGCTGCTGCCCTACGAGCATGACGCCCATGAGCGCCGGTCGTTCATGTACCTGGATTTTGTGTCCTGGCTGGAGAGCCGCATCCGGGAGGTGCCTGTGCAGGAGGTTATCCGTGCGAGATACCTGGCGGCCGAGCGCCGGGCGGGGGCGGGCCACTGATGGGAATCGTGGGCGATTCCGGGGTATTTTTTATTTATCCTTTTCGACTTTTTCACTACCTTTGCCCTCCTTAAACTAGGCATGCTGTCAGCTTTTCAGGGCTATTTTGAGCTAAATATCTGTTAATCAGCTACTTGCGATTTGTTGAAAGTCGCCTGAAATGTCATTGCCGGCAGGGAATCGTTTGTTCAACCAAACATCATTCACAACTATGGCCATCAAGAAAGAAAACCGTCCCAAAGCCAACTTCTCAAAGATCACCATCAGTCTGGCCTCTCCGGACTCCATCCTGGAGCGGTCATTTGGCGAGGTGTTGAAGCCTGAGACCATCAACTACCGGACCTACAAGCCGGAGCGGGACGGACTTTTCTGTGAGCGCATCTTCGGTCCCATCAAGGATTACGAATGTGCTTGCGGCAAGTACAAGCGCATTCGCTACAAGGGTATTGTCTGCGATCGTTGCGGTGTGGAGGTGACCGAGAAGAAAGTGCGCCGCGAGCGCATGGGGCACATCAAGCTGGTGGTGCCGGTCGTGCATATCTGGTACTTCAAGAGTCTGCCGAACAAGATCGGATACCTGCTGGGTGTCAGTTCCAAGAAGCTTGAGGCCATCATATATTATGAGCGTTATGTTGTGATCCAGCCTGGCATTCGTGCCGACAAGGGTCAGAACAGGAGCGATCTGTTGACGGAGGAGGAGTATCTGGATATTCTGGATGCGCTGCCAAAGGAGAACCAGATGCTTCCGGACACGGACGCCAACAAGTTCATCGCCAAGATGGGTGCGGAGGCTGTACACGATATGCTTATGCAGCTGGATCTGGACTCCCTGAGTTACAATCTCCGCATCGCAGCCTCTACGGAGACCTCACAGCAGCGGAAGGCAGATGCCCTCAAGCGTTTGAGTGTAGTAGAATCTTTCCGTGATGCCAATAGCAGGATCCTGAACCGTCCGGAATGGATGGTGATGCAATACATTCCGGTGATCCCGCCGGAACTTCGTCCGCTTGTTCCCCTGGACGGCGGCCGTTTCGCCTCTTCAGATCTGAACGATCTGTATCGCCGGGTGATCATCCGGAACAATCGTCTGAAGCGTCTGCTGGAGATCAAGGCGCCCGAGGTCATCCTCCGGAACGAGAAGCGCATGCTGCAGGAGGCGATCGATTCCCTGTTCGACAATAGCCGGAAGTCCAATGCTGTAAAAGCTGAAGGTGGACGGGCGCTGAAGTCACTGAGCGATGTGCTTAAGGGCAAGCAGGGCCGTTTCCGTCAGAACCTGCTGGGTAAGCGGGTAGACTACTCCGGTCGTTCCGTTATTGTGGTCGGACCTGAGCAGAAATTGCACGAGTGTGGTCTGCCGAAGGATATGGCAGCTGAGCTCTTCAAGCCGTTCATCATCCGCAAGTTGATCGAGCGTGGTATTGTGAAGACGGTCAAATCTGCCCGCAAGCTGGTTGACCGCAAGGAGGCCGTGGTATGGGATATCCTTGAGAACATCCTGAAGGGTCATCCTGTCCTGCTGAACCGTGCCCCGACGCTACACCGCCTCTCCATCCAGGCCTTCCAGCCCAAGCTGGTCGAAGGCAAGGCGATCCAGCTGCATCCGCTCGTCTGTTCCTCGTTCAACGCTGACTTTGATGGTGACCAGATGGCGGTTCACGTGCCGCTGAGCCATGCCGCCATCCTGGAGGCCCAGCTGCTGATGCTGGCGTCCCATAACATATTGAACCCGCAGAACGGTACACCGATCACCCTGCCTTCTCAGGACATGGTGCTTGGTCTTTACTACCTGACGAAGGGTAAGCGCACGATGGGTGATGAGATCATCCGAGGACAAGGCATGACGTTCTACAGTCCGGAAGAAGTGATCATTGCCCACAATGAGGGTCGCGTTGACCTTCATGCCTATATCAAGGTCAAGCTGCCCGTACGCCAGGAAGATGGTTCCATCCGCGTGCAGCTCAAGGAAACCACCGTTGGACGCGTCATTTTCAATCAGACGGTGCCCGCCAAGGTGGGTTTTGTAGATGCCTTGCTTACGAAGAAGAACCTGCGCGAGATCATCGTTAACATCATTAAGATCACCGACGTGCCTACGACGGCAAGGTTCCTGGATGCGATCAAGGAGCTTGGGTTCCGCACAGCTTTCCGCGGCGGATTGTCGTTCAATATTGAAGATCTGGTCGTTCCCGAAATGAGGGAAGCAATGATCGAGCAGGCTTCAGGAGAAGTCCAGGAAGTGTGGGATAACTATAACATGGGTATCATCACCTTCAATGAGCGCTACAACCAGATCATTGATATCTGGTCGAGGGTTGATATGAAGGTGACTGAACTATTGATCCAGTCGATGGCATCCGACAAACAGGGCTTCAATTCCGTCTACATGATGCTGGACTCCGGCGCCAGGGGTTCGAAGCAGCAGGTAAAGCAGCTTGCCGGTCTGAGGGGTCTGATGGCCAAGCCGCGGAAGAGCGGTTCTACGGGATCTGAGATCATTGAGAACCCGATCCTGGCGAATTTCAAGAATGGTTTGAGCGTACTGGAATATTTTATCTCCACCCACGGTGCCCGTAAGGGTCTGGCGGATACGGCCCTGAAGACGGCGGATGCAGGTTACCTGACCCGTCGTTTGGTGGACGTAGCCCAGGATGTCGTCATCACCGAAGAGGATTGCGATACACTGCGTGGCATCGCCATCAGTGCCCTGAAGGATAATGAGGATATTGTCGAGCCGCTTGTCGATCGTATCCAGGGTCGTACTTCCCTCCATGATGTCTTTGACCCGCTGAATGATCAACTCAAGTTGGTCGGTGCGGGCGAACTCATTGATGAGGACATCGCAAAGCGCATCGACGATAGTGGTATCGAGACGGTCGAGATCCGTTCGGTGCTTACCTGCGAGAGCAAGCGTGGTGTTTGTGTGAAGTGTTATGGTCTCAATCTGGCTTCCGGCCAGATCACGCAGCGCGGCGACGCCGTGGGCATCATCGCGGCGCAGTCGATCGGTGAGCCGGGTACGCAGCTGACCCTCCGCACGTTCCACGTGGGTGGTGTGGCTGGTTCCGCGTCTGTTGAATCACAGTTGCTGGCGAAGTTCGATGGCACTGTTCAGTTTGACAGTCTCCGTACGGTAAAGGCGAAAAATCATGAGGGTACAGATGTCGACATTGTCATCGGACGTACCGGTGAGATGCGGATCATGGACCTGAAGAACGACCGGCTGCTCATCACCAACAACCTTCCCTATGGCTCCACGCTGCTGGTGAAGGAAGGACAGAACGTGTCGAAGGGTGATGTGATCTGTACATGGGATCCATACAACAACGTCATCATTGCCGAGCAGGCGGGTACTGTAGAGTTCGAGAATGTCATTGAAGGCGTCACCTTCCGCGAGGAGGCCGACGAGCAGACGGGGCACCGTGAAAAGGTGGTCATCGAGTCGAAGGACCGTACCCGCCTGGCGAGCATCAATATCAGGGGAAAGGATGTCAAACAATATAACCTGCCGGTTGGTGCACATATCGTCACCGAGCAAGGACACGATGTCAAGGCGGGCGAAGTCCTCGTCAAGATCCCCAGGATCCTTGGTAAGTTGCGGGATATCACCGGTGGTCTGCCCCGCGTAACAGAATTGTTCGAAGCAAGGAACCCGGGCAATCCAGCCGTGGTGTCTGAGATTGATGGTGTGATCGCCTTTGGTGCCGTCAAGCGCGGCAACCGCGAGATCATTGTTCGCGCCAAAGACGGCATGGAGAAGAAGTACCTCGTACCCATGTCTCGTCAGATCCTGGCACAGGACGGCGACTTCATCAAGGCGGGTACGCCGTTGTCCGATGGTCAGATCGCCCCGAGTGACATCCTTGCCATCAAGGGCCCGTTTGCGGTCCAGGAGTACGTGGTGAATGAGATCCAGGAAGTGTATCGTTTGCAGGGTGTGCGGCTGAACGACAAGCATATCGAAGTGATCGTTCGTCAGATGATGAAGAAGGTCGAGATCGTGGATCCGGGTAATACGCGATTCCTCGAAGGAGACCTGGAGGATCGTGTTGACTTCAACGAAGAAAACGACCGCATCTTCGATAAGAAGCTGGTAACGGAACCCGGAGATTCATCCCGCGTGAAAGCCGGCCAGATCGTCAGTCTGCGTGAGTTGCGTGAGGAAAACTCCGTGCTTCGCAGGGCCGACAAGCGCCTCGTCGAGTTCGAGGATGCGCAGCCCGCCACGTCCAGGCCGGTACTGCTGGGTATCACGAAGGCATCGCTGGGTACGCAAAGCTGGATCTCTGCTGCGTCCTTCCAGGAAACCACCAAGGTGTTGTCATCTGCCGCTATCCAGGGCAAGTGCGACGACATGATGGGTCTGAAGGAGAATGTGATTACAGGCCATCCGATCCCTGCCGGTACAGGTCTGCGTGAATTCGACAACATGATCGTCGGCAGCAAGGAAGAGTATGAACTGCTCCAGTCCACCCGCGAGATCATGAAATACGACGATATAGAATAATCAACCCCGGGAGGGGTCAGACGCCGCTCCCGTTTTTTTTACAACGCAAGGTCAGCTCGTGCCGGAAGGCCATCGACCAGATCAAACTCCGCAGATGAAAAATGTGCTCAATCCATTGAAAGTAGTGCTGACCCTTGCGGTAGCCGTTCTCTTTTTCCTTCAGTTCAGGTCTTCCAAGTCTCCGGCTGCGCAGGCATCGGCTGATAGCAAGGGCGCGCAGTCGCTCAAGATCGCCTATGTGGACCTCGACAGCATCCAGGAAAAATATGTCTATTACAAAGAGAAGATGACCGAGTTCGATCGGAAGAAGGAAACCGCTGATCGTGAACTCAATAGTGCTTTTCAGCGGATCGAGAATGAGCGGATGACCTTCGCCCAGCGTGGCGAAGCCATCACGCAGGCCGAGGCGGAGAATTTTCAGCGGGAATACACCCGGAAGATGCAGAATCTCGAGAGCCAGAAGCGGAATCTGGAAAACAGCATCCAGCAGGATGGCATGAAGACGATGGATGATCTGCGGAAGCGGATCAACGATTTCCTGGTCGAGTACAACAAGACCAAGTCATACTCACTGATCTTTTCCACCAGCAGTTCGGTGAATGTTCTCTTTCACAAGGACTCCACACTGGACATCACCAACGATATTGTTGCGGGGTTGAATGCTGCATACAACAAATCGAAGGCGAACTAATCGCAATACCGATCGAATTACATATCTTGAAGTCCCTGGAAACAGGGACTTTTTTTATCGACTCAAATTCAAACAAAGATCATATGAACGAGCGTTCCACCCCCGAATTCAAGCCTACGCTGGGCTTGCTGGATGCGACGATGATCGTAGCCGGTTCCATGATCGGCTCTGGTATCTTCATCGTAAGTGCAGACATCACCCGGAACGTTGGCAGTGCGGGCTGGCTCTTGTTCGTATGGCTCATCACGGGATTCATGACCATCACGGCAGCGGTAAGCTACGGAGAACTCAGCGGAATGTTTCCAAAAGCTGGTGGGCAGTATGTCTATCTGCGTGAGGCCTATAATCCGTTGATGGGCTTTTTGTACGGATGGAGTTTTTTTGCCGTGATCCAGACCGCGACGATCGCTGCCGTAGGTGTTGCATTCGCCCGGTTCACGGCCTATCTTTTTCCTGCGGTCGGTGA
>JAJTFQ010000098.1 GCA_021299955.1 Chitinophagaceae bacterium | reverse complement strand
TGTTCCAGGCGTGCGCCGGGTTCGATGAATATCGGATGATCACCGGAGCTGCGAACATGGGCAGGGATGGGAATTGATTGAATGCCGGCGGTCAGGTGCAGAAAATCGTGCCGGATGGTCTCCGCATTGAGCGCGGGCAACTGCCAGGGAAAAACAGGTAATGGAACGGGGGGGATGCCTATAGCCATGCGCTCCCGATGGGTCAGGATTCCGGACCTAAGGTCTTCCGGCGGACGCAGATATGTCAGCGGCAACATGGCGGTATAAGGCTTGACCGCGTGGGCAGAAAGAAAAAAGAAGGCTTTAGGCCTTCTTTGCGTATTTCTTCTTGAACTTGTCGATCCGGCCTGCCGTGTCGACGAGGATGTTCTGACCGGTGAAGAAGGGGTGAGACATATTGGAGATCTCCATCTTGATGACGGGGTACTCGTTGCCATCTTCCCATACGATCATCTCCTTGGAGGGAGCGGCGGAACGGGTCAGGAAGGTGTGGCCGTTACTCATGTCCTTGAAAACAACGAATCGGTAGCTGTCCGGATGGATACCTTTTTTCATTTTTTTTGAATTTTAGGCCGCATGGATTTTGCCATGGCGATTGATGGGAGGCAAAGGTAGCGATATTTCCACTAACCTGCAAATGATTCTGTCAGGGATCAGCTGCGCATATTCTCATACTGCAGGGGAAGGCCGAGGTCGGTGCCGCGACAGAGGCTGATGACCTCCTGCAGGTCGTCGATCTTTTTGCCGGTGACCCGGACCATATCGTCCATGATCTGTGCCTGGACCTTGAGTCCGCTATCCTTCACCAGCTTGACGATCTTCTTCGCATCCTCCTGTTTGAGCCCGTTTCGGACAGACACCTCCTGCCTGACGGTCTTGCCGCTGGGGTAAGGTTCTTTGGACAGGTCGAAGGCTTCAGGGGAGATCCCTTGTTTATTGGCCCGATTGATCAGGACATCAATGAGTTGTCCCATCTTCATTTCATCGGATGTGGTAAGGCTGAGTTTGAATTCCTTTTTGTCGAGGTTGATCTCAACGGGACTGTCCTTGAAGTCGAATCGGTTGGTGATCTCCTTCCGGGTGACGTTCACGGCGTTGTCGAGCAATTGTGCGTCGACCTTGGATACGATGTCAAAGGATGGCATATGAGTGGTGTCAGTTTTTAGCGTGGAGGGTTTTGCCGCGGAGGGTCCGTTGAGGACCATGTAGATCCCGAAGAGTTGTCCGGGTACGCGCATCCGTTTGCGCAGGGCCCACAGCACCATAAAGAGCAGGGTGCAGGCGATGATCTCGTACAGGGGTGTCGGGAATACCAACGGGTCGAGTTGCATGCAGAAGGGGCCTTCGCAACCGGGGATGGATGTACCCACTTCATTTACATTGTGCGGATAGTTGTATGCCCAGAGCCAATTCGGCAGGAAGGACAGGCCTTCGAAGCGGGTATGCGGAATGGCTTCGATGCTTCCATATTCAGCGGCCAGTTGCCGGGCGTATTCGGGATGGGCTGCCAGGGTGCGCAGGTAGGCGCTGTCATCGGCAGCCACGATCGTACCCTCATTGTCGAGCATGTAAGCGGTGTTGAAGATGCCCCAGTCACCGTCGCCGGAGACATGGCAGCCGATCCTGCCGATCGCATACGCGATCATCAGCACAGGGGCCGTGGCATCCAGCAGATGCCACAGGTTGATGCCTTTTTTGTAGGCAAAACGAAGAATGGCAGCGGCGGCTACGATGAGCCCTCCGTAGAAGGTAAGTCCACTGGGTGCGAGCAGATTTGCGAGCGGCGCCTGGATGAACCGATCCCAGTTTTCCAGGTTATCGAAGATCTTGGCACCCAGGAATCCGCCGATCGCGCCCAGGATAATGATATCTCCCACCCGCTCATGCGGCCACACCTTGACCTTGCGCTGTTCGGGCTTGGGCAGGGCCTGCTTTTTGAGTTCGAAATACTTGAGCGCGGTAAACAATCCTCCGAGCAGGATCCCGCCGACCCAGCTGCCATCTGAAGAAAAGATATATTCCTGTGGGTTGACACCGGCATCATTCAGGAAAGCGCCGATGATCTTGTAGCCTACGATGAATCCGAAAAGGAAATTACCCAGGAGGTTGAGCGGACTCGCCGGGGCACCGACGGTGACGGTTTCCTCCCCTGCCTTTAACAGCCCCTCCCCTTCCTTACGCCGGAGCTCGCGGGTGAGGATGACGCCTGATGCGACAAAGGCCAGGGCGACAAAAAAACCAAAGGAGTTGACATATCGGGTGAAGCCCCAGGGCTCACCACCGAATACATCCTTGAGGAAAAAATACAGATTGGGATACATGCCGTGTGATTGGTCCTGCAAGGATACGAAAAACTCCGCGTCCTGATGAGACAAGACGCGGAGTATGAAGGTCAGTTGCAGTACTCGTCGAACGCTGCGATGAGGTTCTGGGCGATCATTTGCGCCGGACGACCCTCGATCATATGCCGCTCAATGAAATGTACCAGGTTACCATCCTTGAAGAGGGCAATGGCGGGAGAGGAAGGCGGATAAGGTAACAGGTGTTCGCGCAGACGCTTGACGGCGTCAACATCGAAACCCGCGAAGGTTGTCGTCAGTTGATCAGGACGATTCTTGCTGTTGTGCACTGCCATGAGGGCACCCGGACGGGCGCTGCCGGCACTGCAACCACACACTGAATTGATCACTACCAGCGTGGTTCCGGGCGCCTTCAGCGCCTCGTCCACTGCAGCAGGTGTCAACAGTTCATCGAAGCCGTTTTCGGTCAGCTCCTCCTTCATCGGTATCACGATCTGTGCTGGATACATAGTGTAATTGTTTTGTAAGTAAGAACACAAAATTAGATGAAAAGTTCCGAACGAGCCAATGCGTCATTATGTCATATTTTTTTCACACCGAGAGTCATTATGTCATATTCAATAGGTTTAGGCTGTCAAATTGTATGCGCTGCATGCGCTAAGATCGCTTTGGTATCCGGTTTGAAGCCCTATATGCTGTCGGCAGGCCACCGATGAATAGAAAAAAATACAAACGAAAAAAATCAATCATCATGAGTACCATCAAAGTGAGTCCCCGTTCTTTCGAACGCACCTTCAGCAACCTGTTCGAGGATCTTTTCCAGCATCTCCCGGCCCAGGAATGGAATCAGCGCCTGGCCACCGACAATGTGCCGGTGAACATCCGTGAGACCCGTGAAGGCTATGTGCTGGATGTGGTAGCGCCTGGATTTGAGAAGCAGGATTTCAAGATCAGCATGGAAGGCGATCTGCTCACCCTCTCTGCTGAACGCAAGAGCGAGACGAAGTCGAACGAAGAGCGCTTTCTGAAGCGTGAATTCTCTTTCCGGTCATTCAGCCGTAGCTTCCGCATGGATGAGCAGATCGACCGATCGGTCATCACAGCGAAATACGACCAGGGCATCCTGCAACTGACGCTTCCGAAGCGAGCAGAGGTGAAGGCATTGCCCCGGGAGATCAATGTAAGCTAACCTGCCCGGGTGACAACGAACAGACGGACGCCCCTTCCGGTCGGAGGGGGCGTTCCTGTTTGCCGAGGTTAGCGAAGAGTCTGTTAATCCTGTTAGATGGCCGAAAAAAATGGTTACCTTAGAGTATAAAATTCTACGCCTTGAAAATAAAGACCCTGATCGCCGCAGCCTTTGGAATGGTGAGTACGCTGGCGGCACAGACAGTGTCTACGGATACACTGCCGGTAACACCCCCGGCAGACACCATCGCCGCCCCGGTGATCATCGTCAATCCTGAAGACACAGTGCTTCGGATCATCAACCTGAATCCCTTCTTCACGATCCATGTCGATTCGCTGTTGGAATACGATCTTCAGCTCAATAAGCCGGAAGACCGCTTCTACTTTTTCATGCGGAATAGTCCGGTCGGAGTGAAACTCGACCGACAGACCGGTCGCCTCAATTTCAAGGCCGACAAGTCCTTCTTCAAAAGCGGGCGCCTGCGCTTTGACCTCCCCTACCGGGTGGACATCGGCGTGCAAAATCTCTACCACGCGGCCGAGCGTTTCGACACCAGTTTCACCATCGTTTTCTATAGCACCGAGATCATCGCTTCGAAGCTCAAGCCCACCGTCAATAGTATCCAGGTGTATGAGGAGGGCGACTCTGTCCGCTTCCGGATCCAGTGCGAAACGGGCACCTTCCCCATCGAGCAGATCGTCATGAATACCAACGCCCCCATCAACAACTACCGGGCGGTGACCAAATGCAATGATGAATTCCTGTGGATGATCCCCTACGATTTCATCCGCGACGCCGACACCTCAAAACCCAGGATGCTTTACCTGCAGTTCGTCGGGAACGACAAGTTCCTGAACCGGGATACGGCCCTGGTGACGTTGCTGATCCGACCGGGGGTCAATTACCCGCAACGGATCCAGGAACATACCATACTGAACAAGGAACTGACCAAATACATCCAGGATCTCAAACTCACCTTTTACGTGGTGAGCCGCAACATCAAATCCAACAAAAAAACCCGGACAGGCTTTGATGTGACCGGTTCCACCATGGCGTTGGCCGGTACGGTGATCAATACGACCGTGACGGCGCCCGGAGGCAAGGACCTGGGAAAGATCCTCCCCAGCGTCGGCCTCACCCTGGTTCCCGTCAAAGAGGCCGTGGCACCGAACAAGATCCAGGAGCAAAACACGGCCACGCAGGTGCGTGCCGCCATCAAGCGACTGGAATACATGCAATCGGAGAACCTGCTGGTGGGCGACCGCGACCCCGAGATCCTCGCCAAGATCAAGAAGATCCGGGACGAGCTCAAGCAGACCCGCCTGCAACTGGTGGATCTGCCGATGGTGGAATTTGAAAATGTGTCCCAGCGCGATGTCGAGGAATACTTCAACAGCCCGGTGGTCAATAAGCGCTACAAACTGAAGATCAAATAAGAAGTCGAGCTGATCGATTTGTTTACCCTACAGACAACCTTCCTTTCTTCGGGTATCCGTGATCGTTAGTATCCGCCAACCGTCACTTCCCTGAGTCAGCAGGATGTGATTTACGCCGCAATGGCTGAAAGTTCCGGCCCGATAGAATGAATAGGGCACCCAGGCAGATGCCATGCGCCCGTCGATGCGGACATCGGTAATGCTGAAGCGCTCATCGGCCACTCCCTTCTGAAGTTTTCCGACAAAGTTGATGAACCCGGAAATGTCTGCGTATTTCACGTTGGCGTTACCTCCGGCATCCGTGCTGACCGTCCCCAGCCGGGCACTATCATGAAATACCTTACGCAATGCAGATGCATCCGCATTGTACATGGCCGTGAACAGTTCGGTAATGACTTGTTTGACCTCCGCCTCCTGGGCCTTCGGCTGCAAATGGAGGGAAAACATCAGGCAACATAGTATACTCAGGCGCATATACTGATATTTCTAGTGGACGCAAGGGGTGAATGTCTCCAGGATCACATGTAACCAAGGATCTTCAGCATGCTTTGGGCTGACTGCTCCCGGGCGTACACCCAGTCGACCAGCTTTCCGCTGCGGTCGTGTTCAACGATGATATGCTTCGGGGATGGTATCATACAATGCTTGATGCCACCATATCCACTGATCTGGTCCTGGTAAGCCCCGGTGTGAAAGAAGCCCACATAGAGCGGCTCCTTTTGGGTATCCTGGTTGAGTTTGGGGAGGAAGACCTCATTGATATGCTCCTCAGAATCGTAGTAGTCGTGCGAATCGCAGGTGATGCCTCCGAGCACCACACGCTGGTATTCGTTCCCCCATTTATTGATCGGCAGCATCAGGAATTTCTCTCCGATGCCCCAGGTATCCGGCAGCGTGGTGATGAAGGAAGAGTCGATCATGTACCAGTTCTCGCGGTCGTTCTGCACCTTCTGGCCGATGACACTGTAGATGTGGGCCATGCTTTCGCCGACGGTGTAGCTTCCGAACTCGGTGTAGATATTGGGCATCGGCACTTTGGCCTGCTTGCAGGCCTTCTTGATGCTGCCCACGATCTCATTGATCATGAACTGATAGTCGTAGTCGAAACCGAGCGAGTGCTTGATCGGGAAGCCACCGCCGATGTTGATGGAGTCAAGCTCCGGACAGATCTTCTTGAGCTGGCAATACAGGTTCACGACCTTGTTGAGTTCTGACCAGTAGTAGATGTCATCCTTGATGCCCTTGTTCAGGAAGATATGCAACATCTTGAGCTGGAACTTATGCTCGTAACCTTCAATATTGTCGACGTAGAATTCCAGAATGTCCTTGGCGCGGAACCCAAGCCGGGAGGTGTAAAAGGGGAAGGTAGGCTCCTCTTCCGCAGCAACGCGGATGCCCAGTTTGAACGGCACTTTCACCGAGCGCTTATAGTTATTGAGTTCCTCCCGGTTGTCGAGTACCGGGATCGTGTTCTTGAATCCGGTGTTCAGCAGTCGGGCGATGCGGGAGGTGTAAGATTTCTGTTTGTAGCCATTGCAGATGATGTTGATATCCTTGTTGATCTTCTTCTTCTCATAGAGCTTGTTGATGATCTCGATATCATAGGCGAAGGATGTCTCCAGGTGGATATCATGCTTCAGTGCCTCCTGCACAACGAATGAAAAATGAGAACTCTTGGTGCAGTAGCAGTAGAAGTATTTGCCTTCATACTTATGCTTCTTGAAGGCATTGGCGAACATGGTCTTCGCCTTGTTGATCTGCATGCCGATCTTGGGCAGATAAGTCAGCTTAAGCGGGGTGCCATACTTGTCGATCAGGTGTTTCAGGTCGAGCCCATTGAACTGGAGATATCCGTCCTTGGTTTCGAAGCCTTCTTGGGGGAAGTAGAATGTTTGCTTGACCAGATCGGTGTACGTGTTGCTCATTGCTGCCGGCGTGGAATTGTTTTTATGATTGACGGGTGCAAATGTAGTTTTTTTCGGTACTGCATGCGCGAATCCTTTCCAAGGGATATTTTTCGGAGGATCGGGCATCTGCCGGCCCTCTGCAGCCAGCAACCGCGATGGCGGATTCCTGCCATCGGAGGGCAAACAAAAGGCCGGATACGTTAGACGCATCCGGCCCTGATGATATTGATGGATCGGTCTTATTTGACCGACTCCACGAGCTTGTTGAAGGTCTCGGGCTGGTTCATGGCCAGGTCGGCCAGGACCTTGCGGTCAAGCTCGATATTCTTCAGCTTCAGCTTGTTGATGAACTCGGAGTAAGTGATACCATGCTCACGGACGGCGGCGTTGATCCGCACGATCCAGAGGCTGCGATATTCGCGCTTCTTCAGCTTGCGGCCGACATAGGCATAGGTTAGGCCCTTCTCGACGACATTCTTGGCGACGGTATATACATTCTTGCGTTTGCCGTAGTATCCCTTGGCCTGGTTGAGGATGCGTTTCCTGCGGGCGCGGGAGGCTACTGCGTTTACGGAACGAGGCATGTTCGGTAGATTTCTTTGTTAACGGTTGGATGATTCAGGTCCGATCAGGCGAGGCGCAGCAGGCGCTTCACGAAATGGAGGTTGGCGGGATTCACTTCGCCGGTGATCCTCAGCGCACGCTTGCGCTTGTTGGACTTCTTGGTGAGGAGGTGTCCGCGGGTGGGTTTCCTGAAACGGATCTTTCCGGTACCGGATACCTTGAAGGTCTTTTTCGCCCTGGAATGGGTTTTTACCTTTGGCATGATGAAAAATATTAACGGTTTACCCTGCCGGCGCCCCTGCTCAGGCGGGGGACTTATGGAGCCATGTGGGATTATCGGGACGCAAAGGTAATTCTTTTTCCTGAATTCACCAATCGTTCCCCGCTGGACTTGTCTGTCAGTCTTTTTTCCAGGTATTGTTCGCGCTGTTCATATCGGGGTATGACTTATCGGGATCGATGACCACCCGGGTCAGTTCCTCGGTGGTATTGAGCCTGACCTTCCAGACCGGGCCGTTCATCCAGATCTCGACGGGCAGGGTCTTGCGCTCGGTCTTTCCGCCGGCCGTGGTGTACTCGATCTCAACGGGCATGGCCATGCGATCGTTGTTCTCGAGGGTGAGAATGGCGCCGTTGGATGCGTTGCCATTCGCATATTCCACTTTGGTGATGGCCTGGTCGAGGCGATAGTTCTCGAGGATCATCCCCTTCCAGAACCACCCCAGATCTTCGCCCAGGGTATTTTCCATGCTCCGGAAGAAATCCCATGGCGAGGGGTGTTTGAAGGCCCAGTCGCGGATGTACTTCCTGAAGGCATAATCGAAGCGGTCCTTGCCCACGATCCGCTCACGCAGGAGACCGAGCGCATAACCGGGCTTGAAATACAGGGCGATACCGATGTTCATCTCCTGGAGCGCATCGGGTGTTTTCATTACGGTCTCCGAGCGGTCGCTGAACATGAAGCGAGACATCATGTGTCCGTCGATGGCATCCTCCTTGTATTCGCCATTATTGAAGGCTTCCGCGGCGACGTTATTGATGAAGGTATTGAACCCTTCATCCATCCATCCGTACTTGCGTTCGTTGCTGCCGACGATCATCGGGAACCAGGTATGCCCGAACTCGTGGTCGGTCACCCCCCAAAGTGCACTGCCCTTGGCATTGCTGCCGCAGAATACGATGCCGGGATACTCCATTCCGCCTACATTGCTGGCGACATTCACGGCGCAGGGATAGGGGTACTCGTACCAGCGGGAATTGATCTCGATGCTGGCCTTCGTGTATTCGGTGCTGCGTCCCCAGGCATTGTCAGCGGCCACTCCCGCAGGATAAACGGACTGTGCCATCGCCTTTTTCCCGGAGGGCAGGTTGATGCGGGCGGCATCCCATACAAAGGCCTTCGAGGAGGCCCAGGCAAAATCCCGGGCATTGGTGATGCGATACTTCCAGGTCAGGGTAGGCTTAGCGGGGCGGGAATCGGCGTTGTTGACTTCATCCTTCGCACGGATGGCCACGGTCTTTTCACTCTGCTGAGCATTGCGATAACGCTTCAGTTGCTCTGCCGTCAGCACTTCCGCCGGATTCAGGAGCTCTCCGGATGCGGCCACGATATGCGAGGACGGTGCCGTGATGGACACGTCGAAGTCGCCATACTCCAGGTAGAACTCACCCGGTCCGAGGTAGGGCATCACATTCCATCCCTGGATATATCAAAAACACATACGCGTGGGTACCACTGCGCGATGGCATAAATATTTCCATCCTTTGTCTTCAGGATGCCGGTGCGGTCGGCACCGTATTCGGGCACGGTGTAGGAGAATTCGATCTTCAATCGGATCACGTCACCCTTCGCCTTCACAGGACTGCCGAGGCGCACTTGCATGCGGGTGTCGGTGATCACGGGATCTACAGCCGTTTCCGTCGTTTTACCATCGGTCTTGCCGATGATCTTCACGCTGCGGATGTCGAAGCCTCCCCGGAAGGGGTTCTTGGCATCTCCGTACCGGCTGCGGCCATTGGCCGGCATGCGTGCAGCCCCCCGGGATTCCTGATTGAACAGGTTCTGGTCGAGCTGGAACCACAGATACGGCAACGGGTGCGGACTGTTGTTGGTATAAGTCAGCATGACGGTACCGCTGACGGTGTTGGTGGAATCATCAATGCGCGCATCGATGCGGTAGTCTGCGCGGTTCTGCCAGTAGGCGGGACCAGGCTCACCATTGCCGGCGCGATATTCGTTGCCGTATTGCGTGTAGAAGAGGGGGTTGAAGAGCGCATGCGCGTCGAAGGCAGATTTCTGCGCCGGCGCGGACTGGGCAAGCACGGCTGTCTGAATGAACAGCAGGGCGAATAACGGCAGGAATTTGGTCTTGATCATGATGATGTATTGATGGGATGAATGTGCGATGGGTCAGTATAGCGCGTTCAGGAGTTTCCTGGCCTTCTCTTTGTACGCCGGGTCGTCCTGGCTGGCTGGGGGCAATTTGACGAGCCGTTCCAGGATGGGGATGGCCTTGTCGCTTCTGCCGGCGGCTTTGT
>JAJTFQ010000097.1 GCA_021299955.1 Chitinophagaceae bacterium | reverse complement strand
TTATTCCACCAGAGGCGTGTGGCTGGGTTGTCAGCGCCACCGAGCTTGGTCACACCGGATGCGACACCCTGGGGGTTGGTCGCGATCTCGCCGGATGTGTAAGGGGTGCGGCGGATGACAGCGTTGCCAGGTACCAACGGCTCATCTGAGTTCAACCTCGGATACAATTTGGGGAACCCGGTACGGCGATACTCAGCCCATGCTTCGTGACCATTCGGCCAGTTGGCGATCCATTTCTGGGTGAGGATCTGCTCGCGCTGTTTGGCGGGTGTAGTCTCCCATTTTACAGTAATATCTGAGAGCGCCGGTGTCCGGACAGCATCGGTGAGGGCGACGGGCTTGGCTGTGCTGGCGATGTAAGCATCGACAGCTGCTCCGGTGAATCCCCAGGATGCCATGGATGTACGAATTCCAGACTCATAGAAACTTTGAGCGGTTCCCGTTCCCATGTTCCATCCGTTGAGGGCGCCTTCGGCGCGCAGGAACCAGGATTCTGCTGCGTACATGATGAGGAACGGCGTAGAGAACTGGTTGTCAGGCAGGAAGCGGGTAGCTACGTTAGAATTTGCGTTGGGACCATTCTCTGCTTGACCGAGCTGCACTTGTGAGTACCCGTTGCGCAGTCCCTTGTACTGGCCACTGGAGGCAGCGGGGGCAAACATTTGGGTCATACGGGGGTCACTATAACCCTTCAGCACGCTTTCCATGGCAGCACTCATCCGGAATTCGTTCCAGGCAGTAGCCTGGCACATCGGATTGAGGGAGTTGGTGGTCACCTTCAACAAGGCATCGTCAGCATTGGAAGTGAGCACACCCGCAGTAACGGCAGCCTCAGCTTCTGACTTGGCAAGGGCGGGGTCTACAGCCGACACACGGAGGGCGAGACGCAGCCTCATGGAGTTGGCGAAACGTATCCACTTGTCGACATTTCCGCCGTACACCTGGTCGTTGGCACCCAGCGCGAGGGTCGTGCCGCGCAGCGGCTGAAGATCAGCAACAGCCTGCTTCAGGATGGCAAAGAAGTCCTTGTAGATGGCCTCCTGAGAGTCATACTCTACTGACTTTTCACCGCTACCTACTTTAGAGTAGGGAATCGGTCCCCAGTAGTCGGTGCGGGGCAGGTATGCCTGTACCTTCCAGATCTGCGCTACGGCGTAGATGCCGGGGTTAGCGGCAGGTCCACCGGGCTTGGTGTTATCCAGTACACCGAGCAGTGGCGGAATGGCCGAGCTGTAGAAACCGTTGAAGGCGCCGTTCAGCCAGGAACCCACCATCACGTTACGATCTGAAGGGAAGTTGATGGCCACGTTGGCGAAGTACTGTGATTGAAGATCCGCAAAAAGGCTCTGGAAGGTCTGCCAGGAAGCCTGGATCGCGCGATACTGTGCTGCAGCGAAGGCGTTGTTCACACCAACAGCGTCCAGCTCAGTGAGCTTGGTCTTGTCCGTATTCAGTTCGTCGAAGTCCTTCGTGCAGGAGAACAGGGTCGTCACCAGCAGCAGGAGCATCGGCAGATGAAAAAACTTATTCTTTTTCATATTTCGTCTGTTGTTCGATGATTAGAAGCTGAGGTTGAGGTTGATACCGAGTGAACGGGTCGTGGGCAGGGAGAAGGACTCCATACCAACAGACGTGTTCTGGGCACCGGCCGTCAGTTCGGGGTCAAATCCTTCCGCACGATTCATCAGGAAGAAGAGGTTACGACCAACCACAGAGAGTGAACCGGTCTGGAAGGGAAGTCCCTTGATCAGGTTCTTGGGGAGGTTGTAGCTGAATACCAGTTCACGCAGGCGGATGTTGGAGGCATCATAAGTGAATACCTCACCGGCAGGCGTGTTACGACCACCCAATCTTACCCAATATTTCTCGGCGTTGGTAGCAGTGGTGTTCTTGGAACCGTCGTCACGTACACCGTCAACCACCCAAGAGTCACGTCCTTTCAGCGTAGCTTCCGTTACACCGTCGGCATAGATGACCGCGTTGGTGAAGGAGGAAACCACACCACCCATGCGGGCGCTGATCAGGAAGGTCAGGGTGAAGTCGCCGTAGCTCAGGCGATTGTTGATACCACCTGTCCAGTCGGGGCGAGAGTTGCCCATGAAGACCGTTTTACCAGCGGTAACGCGGGGCAGACCCGTGGCATCGATGAGGATCTGACCATTGGCGTTGCGCTCATAACCGCGGCTGTAGAGCTGACCGAGCGGCTTTCCTTCTTCAACAAGCACGTCGTTGATGAAGTCACCGGCCAGTACCAGACGCTTCAGCTCCGGAGTCAGTTCCACCAGGAGGTTCTTGTTGCGGGCATAGTTCAGGTCAACATCCCAACGCAGTTTGCCGCTGCGGATGATACCGGCGTTCATCGTCAGTTCCACACCGCTGTTGCGGACCAGACCTGCGTTGATGAACTGAGAAGACCAACCGGAGGCGGGCGGGATGGCCACAGAGAAGAGCTGGTTCTTGGAGTCACTGGTGTACCAGCCGAGATCGAGGCCGATCCGGTTGTTCAGCAGTCGAACTTCAGCACCCAGTTCGAGGGAGGTGGTCAACTCGGGCTTCAGGTCCGGGAAAGGCTTAACACCATCGCGGGATATGAAACCACTGGGACCACCAGCAGCGAAGGTATAGGTCTGCGTGAGCAGGTAAGGACGGGCGTCGTTACCCGTTTGGGCATACGAACCGCGGAACTTGGCAAAGTTTACCACTTCCGGCAGATCTATCATATTGGAGATGATGGCGGAGAAACCTACAGAAGGGAAGAAGTAAGAACGGCTTTCCTTGGGGAGCGTCGAAGACCAGTCATTCCGGGCGGAAGCAGACACGGTCAGGAGGTCCTTGTAGGAGATGTCAGCCGTAGCGAAGGCACCCTGCTTCTCCGTTTCTGCCAGTGAGCGACCGATCTGCGGGCTACGGGCATTGGACGGGATGAAGAGGTTGTCGCGGTTCAGACCACCGGTGGAGGTAGACTGGCCCAGCGTGCTGAACTGCTGACGGCTGGCACCCAACGTTGCATCAATATTGAAGTCTCCAAGGCTTTTCTTCAGGAATGCGAAGAAATCAAGGTTGGTCTCCTGCACCTTGCGGAAGAGTGTCTGATAGTCACCGTTGTCCGCAATAGTGTAGGTATTATTATACCACTTGCCTTCGAACTCGTCGTTGTACTGGTCGATACCGCTCCTACCCATGAAGCTCAGCCATTCGGTGGGCTTGTAGGTGAAAGAAGTGAAGGCCGTCACACGGGCACGCTTGTCGAGTGCCGATACACGGTTCTTGATCCAGTAAGGGTTCTGACCGCCGTTGGAGCCCGGGTTCCAGAAGTTCTGGCGGAGCTGGCCGGTGGCAGGGTTGATGAAATCGAACTGCTGTGCGTCCGCCAATGAGATGTTGCGGGGCATGCGCAGGATGTGACGCTGCAGGTTGGCGAAGGCCTCACCCGTCTGCTGACGGTTCTTGATGACTTCGTCGAGGTAGGTAACCTTGGCGTCGTAACTCAGCTTGGGGCTGAGATCGCCACTGATGCGCAGGTTGAGGGTGTTACGCCTCATCGTGTTGTTGTCCACGATGCCTTTTGCATTCACATTGGTGTAAGAGAAGTACGTCTGGGTGCGATCGCCGCCGCCGGACATGGCCACGGAGTTGGAGATCTGGTTGCCGGTAGTGTAGAAATCCTCATAAGAGCCGGGCTGAGGGCTAAATGAGTATGTCTTGGTGGCGTTGGCCGGATTAGGACCCCACATGGCTACCTGAGAACCAGACATCTTCGGTCCCCAGCTGAACTCGGAAGCGCGGTTGTAGACACCGTTGCTACCCTGACCGTACTCATCCTGGAACTTCTGAAGCACGATGGCTTGATCAGTGATGTAGGAACTGTTCACGGAAACACCGAAGCCCTTCTTCGCACCCTTCTTGGTGGTGATGATCAAGGCGCCGTTGGCTGCGCGGGAACCATAAAGGGCCGTTGCAGATGCACCACGGAGTACGTTGATCGACTCGATGTCATCGGGGTTGATGCTGGAGATACCATCACCACCGTCGCGACCACCGTTGGCGTTGCCCGGGGAGAAGTTGGAGTTATCCATCGGCACACCGTCGACAACTACCAGTGCCTGGTTGTTGCCAGTGATGGAGCGGTCACCGCGGAGTACTACGCGGGAAGAACCACCTACACCCGAAGATGAGCGGGCAACATCCAAACCTGCCACACGGCCGATCAGGGAGTTGGCCACGTTCAGTTCGCGGGCCTTGGAGAAGTTGCCGGTGTTGACTTGCTGTGTGGCATAGCTCAGGGTCCGCTTGTTCTTGGAAAGACCCATGGCCGTTACCACGACCTCGTTCAACTGGCGGTTGTCCTGATTCAACGTGATGTTCACGCTGTTCTGGCCTGCAGCCACCTTGAATTCCCCGGACAGGTAGCCCGTGGAGCTGACAGTAAGCACAACATCTCCCGCAGGGATGCTGATGGAAAATGCGCCGTCATTTGCTGTGACGGCTGTCTGGCTGCCACCTTTCACTTGTACTGTGGCGGATGCTACCGGCTGATTGTCGCTGCCGGTGACCTTACCGGAAACCTGACGTGTCTGGGCCATGGAAGTGCCCAATGTCAGCAATCCGATCAATAATGGTAAGAATCGTTTCATAAGCAAATTGTTTTGGAATGAACCTGAAACTATTAATTGTTGGTTAAAAATATGTTTAAATAACGTAATTTATTGCTTCAACAGCCAAAAACTTTATTCATAATTTTAATAACTCATGCTACAACGTTTTTGCCGTAAGGAATGGATCATTGTCGCCCTGATTTTTACGGCCACCTGTATAAATTACATGGACCGGCAACTGATCGGCCTGATGAAACCGACGCTGGAGAAAACCTTCGGTTGGAATGAAGTTGATTTTTCCCGGATCGTCATGGCTTTCACGGCCTCTTATGCGCTGGGATTGCTGATCTCCGGCCGTTTTCTTGACCGCACGGGTGCCCGGATCGGATATCTGGCGGCCGTGTTGTTGTGGAGTCTGGCGTCCGCCGCCCATGCCCTCGCACGGAGCGTGGGTGGATTCATGGCGGCCCGGATCCTGCTGGGCATCGGTGAAGCCGGAAACTTCCCGGCCGGTATGAAAGTGATCGCGGAAAGATTCAAAGTGCGGGAGCGGGGGCTGGTCACCGGCATCTTCAATGCAGGCACCAGCGTGGGGGTCGTAATGGCATTGCTTGTCACACCATGGATCATGCTTCGCTTCGGTTGGGAGACGGTGTTTTGGGTAACGGGACTGCTGGGGATCATCTGGTCCATCGCCTGGCTGAAGGTATATCCGAAGGAGGAGTTGTCCGGGGGCACAGGGTCTGACACCCGCCCTGCAGGCTCAAAATCCCAGGGGATGAGCTGGAGATCGCTGCTCACACAGCGGTCTACCTGGGCCTACGTGACAGGGAAACTCTTCATCGATCCGATCTTCTGGTTCTTTCTCTTCTGGCTGCCCTCCTATTTTTCATCAACCTTCAAAATCGACCTGAGCCGTCCGAGTCCGGAGCTGATGATCATCTATGCATCCACCACCCTCGGAAGCGTTTTCGGAGGCTATCTTTCCTCCCGGCTGATCGCCCGGGGTATGCCCGCACTCAGGGCCCGGAAGACGGTACTGCTCGTTTTTGCGTTTCTGGAACTGAGCATCCTGGCAGCGCGGCATGTGACCGACGTTTGGTGGGCCGTGGCGCTGATCAGCCTGGCAGTGGCGGTGCATCAGGCCTGGGCGACCAATATCTTCACGATGGCGACCGATCTTTTCCCGAAAAGTTCCGTGAGCTCGGTGGTAGGCATCGGCGGAACGGCCGGCGCCCTGGGGGGCATCGCATTCCCTGCCTTCGTCGGTTATGTGCTGGAGGCCTGGCGACGCAGCGGGGATGTCACCGCCGGATACCACCTGATCTTCACGGTTTGCGGTTGCACTTACCTTTTCGCCTGGTGCATTATCCATCTGCTAACCCGGAACGTTCGACCACCGGAATCAGCGTAATCACGATCTTCCGTGTCCGCCGTTTGGAGGATCACTTCATGCCCCGAACCGCGCTCACATCTTTCGGGGTGACCGGCGCGGCCTGGTTGCCAAAGGAACTCCTGATATGATTGACAACTTCAGTGATGTCTTCATCCCTCAGGAATCCGAAGGGAGGCATGATGTTGTTGTACGACTTCCCGGCGACCTGCATGGGACCCTGCGCACCGTTGATCATGATACTGACAAGCCTGGCAGGGTCTCCGTTGACCCATTCAGAACCTGCCAGCGGCGGAAAACGCAACTCATCGCCCTTCCCATCCCGCTGATGACAGGAGGCGCAGTAGGTGTTGTATAGTTTAGCCCCGGGGACAGGTTTCTCGCGAAACAGATTGTCTGACATGGGATCTGGCGTCTTCAGATGTGGGAGGCTCTTTCGGGCTTCCATTCCCTTCAGGCGGGATGCGTCAAAATCTTTCGGGCCACGGTACATGATGCGCCAGACCTTTCCCTTTCTGGAGTCGGACACATAGAGCGAACCATCCGGACCTTCTGCGAGCCCCATCGGCCGATGTTTTGCATCGCTGGTGTTCACGATCGTATCCACACCGGCAAAGCCGTCTGCAAATACCTCCCATGCGCCTGTTGGCCGACCGTTGCTGAACGGTACAAAACAGACAAAATACCCCGCCTGGGGATAGGGTGAACGATTTGTAGACCCGTGAAAGGCCACGAAGGCGCCCTCTTTGTATCGCGCCGGAAACTGGCTGCCCTGATAGAATATGATGTCGTTCGGGGCCCAATGGCCCGGAAAGGCCTGAGCTGGCAGGTCAAGGGTAGTATCTCCCGAAGGGGTGTGCCCGTCGCCCCCATATTCAGGGGCCAGCATGTTGGCCTTTTTGTCCTGGTCGAAATAAGCATAGGGCCAGCCATAATCATCCCCTTCTTTGACCTCAAGCATCTCTTCTGCCGGCAGGATGGCGTTCTGCCAGGGGGAATATCGCTCCGGCCAGAGCATGTGCAGGTTGTCGCGACCATGCTGCATCGCGAACAGTCGGCCATGACGTGGTTCCCAGGCGATGCCCACCACGCTTCTGACCCCGGTCGAGTACCTGACACCATCCTTTTGGGTCATGCCCGTCTTCCCGGCCGGAAACTTCCAAATCCCTCCGTGCAGTTCGCGCTCGGGACAGGGCCTGAGTCCGGGCGAACGGGGCGTACCACCGGGCGTCACGGAAATATCGGAACAGGCATTTGAGGGCGCTCCGAAAGGCACATACATATTTCCCCGGTCATCGAATGCGACGGGCTTGGTGATATGCCAGTGAGAGCCATGTGGATGATCATCTGTCAGCACGGTTTCAACGGGACTGGTCGGGATGAGTTCTCCTGGATTGAGCCGCTGCCGGTAGAGAACTTTTTCCGTACTATAATAAAGATATCCATCGTGGATCCTCATCTCCGTGGCGAGGCTTCCGTCATTGGGATAGTCCCCAAACCGCACGATGCTGTCGGCCCGGCCATCGCCATCGAGGTCGCGCATGGCCACATTACCGGAATCCCCCTTATTGATGCGCAGTTTGACATATACATCACCATTGGCGTTGACCGCCAGGTGTCGGGCCGGACCAGAACTGTCGGCCACGACCAGTGCCTCAAAACCATCCGGGAGGAAGAGGCCGCCGTTGTCGGCATCCCCACGGGGTGTCTTGTTGTTGCAGGCTGATGCCAGGAACAGAATAGACAGCAGACCGATCGATAGGTGATTCATCCGAGTTGGTTGATGTTGGTGAATGATACTTTATTTCTTCCAGTCCTCCGCCATTCTACCCTGAAGGTCCCAAATGACGCGACCATCCCGGATCGTAAGCTCCACCATCAGGCGGGTACGTCCCTGAATCCGCTGTCCGCCGGCATCCGGAAATCCGAATCGACCCCGTTGAGCAGACAGCACCGTAATATCAGCGAGGCCTCCCTCTGAAATATGTCCGAGTTCCGTCCTCCCGATGGCTTGCGCCGGCCCCCAGGTGGCCCGTTCGACCGTTTCCATCATCGTCATCCCCATGGCCAGGCACTTTGACATGACAGCGGGCAAACTTTTCATGCTTCCCAGTAAGCTCGATCGGTGCAGGTCAGTACCCAGGGTGCTGGGCAGAAACCCCGACCGGATCGCCGGGATGGCCTGGTCGTACCAGAATCCCGCACCGCCATGCCCCAGATCGAAGAGAATGCCCCGTTCACGGGCAGCCATGACTTCAGCCCGCAGGTTGCCGGTCGGCTCCAGGATGGTTTCACGCTCACGTACCTGTTCAAAGCTGTGGGTGATGATGTCGCCAGGCCGCATCCCTGAGAGTTGCTCCGCCAGCGGGATATCGGGCAGATGACATTCCACGAACATCGGCTTTCCGGCGGAATCAGCCAGTTGTCGGGCCATTTGCCAGATATATCTCCCCTTCCCTTCGAAGTGCCCGACCTTGACCCCGACGATGCGATCGGGGTGACGCCGCATCATGTCCAGGGCCGGAGCCGGGGTCATACCCGATGTGTCTTCTTCCGCCGGCTTGCCGACCATCCCACTTCCGGCGATGTTCAGGAAAGCGAGCACCCGGGTTCTGGATGTCTCCATGATCTGCCGACGAAACTGTTCAAAGTTTCGCCAGCCGGAAGTACCTGCATCCACCACGGTGGTGATACCGTTCATCGGACAATACTGATCGGGGTTGACGGAACTGAGCCCGTCGGCAAAGCGGTTGGGTGTGGATCCTGCAAATACATGTGTATGAAGGTCGATCAGACCGGGGACGATGATGCAGTCGTTCAGGTTGAGGGCCCGTTCGGCACTGTCTGCGGAG
>JAJTFQ010000096.1 GCA_021299955.1 Chitinophagaceae bacterium | reverse complement strand
CAGATTGATAACGGGCTTCATGCTCCGCCAGAAAGGGAAGGGAAAATGTCTCCGCGATCGTCCGCTCCTCAAGGAATTGTCGGGCCATCAATCTAGCCTGCCGCTTGGTCACCTCGCTGAAAAGAGGCGTCGACGACTGCGCCGGTAGCAGGTTCGGACAGAGCAGTATGGCGATCAGCATCGCATTCAATATCGATCTCCGGGTCATAACTCAAACTTAAGGCATTTCCGTGCTCGGTAGGCATCTGTGCCCCTGATGCATACCTTTGGGGTCATGGAAAAAAGGATAACCCTGCTGCAACTGGAAAAATTCGTATCCGGGGTCTTCATGGCCATGGGATGCCCGTTGGATGATGCCGCTGTCGCCACCCGGGCCCTGGTGGCTGCTGATCTCCGGGGCATCGATTCTCATGGCGTCGCCCGACTTTCCGGCTATGTCCGGCTTTGGGAGGCGGGTCGGATCAACGCCAGACCCGAGATCCGCATACTCCATGAAAGCCCGTCCACCGCCGTAATCGATGGTGATGGGGGACTTGGACTTGTCGTGGCCCCATGGGCCATGAAAGTCGCCATTGCCAAGGCCGGATTGGCGGGAACAGGCTGGGTTGCCGTCTGCAACAGTAATCATTTCGGCATCGCTGCGCATCACGCAATGATGGCCCTCGATCACGGGATGACAGGGATGGCGATGACCAACGCAAGCGCCATCGTGGCTCCGACCTTTTCTGCTGAAAGACTGCTCGGGACCAATCCGATCTGCTACGCAATACCGGCAGGAGAGGAGCCGCCTTTCGTGGCGGATTTCGCCACCACTACCGCCGCCAATGGGAAACTGGAGATCCTCCAGCGTAAGGGGGCAGATACGCCCGACGGCTGGTTACAGGATGCCCACGGAAAGCCCGTCAACGACGCCCACGCCCTCAGAAACGGCGGAGCCTTACTACCCCTTGGAGGAGACCGGGAGCATGGAAGCCACAAAGGATTCGCCCTCGGGGCCATCGTAGATATCCTGTCAGGCGTCTTCAGTGGGGCGAACTATGGCCCATGGGTGCCCCCCTTCCCTGCATACGTACCCATGCCCGAAAATCAGCCGGGCAGGGGACTCGGGCATTTCCTGGGTGCAATGCGTGTGGATGCCTTCCGTCCGGCTGAAGCTTTTCGCGCTGATATGGACCGGTGGATCCGAAGATTCAGAACCGCACGCCCGGTAACCGGAAGTGAACACGTGATCATCCCCGGAGATCCGGAGCGTGAATCCGAAGCAGAACGCAGGGTTCACGGCATCCCCCTCTTGCCTGTGGTCTGGGATGATCTCCGCACCGTTGGTGAAAAATTCGGGATCAGTTTGTAAATTTGCACCCGCTGCCTGCCATCTGCCATCAAAACATGCTTCGTTGTCGATTATCCGGATGCCGGTTCGCTCCGAAGGATGATTCTGCCCAAGACCCTTAAACAGCGTAAGAATGAAGATCATGAAGTTCGGCGGCACGTCCGTCGGAAAGCCCGAAAGAATGCATCAGGTCGCTCAGTTGATCACCCGCGACACTGTGCGAAAGATTGTCGTACTTAGTGCACTCTCTGGTACCACGAACACCCTGGTGCAGATCGGAGAGGCCCTTGCTACTGGCGACAGATCGACGGCAGCCTCCATCATCGACCGGCTCGAAGCGCATTATCATGATTTCATCGGCGGTCTGCTGACACAGGAAGACTCCAGGGTCAAGGCTAGGACACTGATCGCCGAACACTTCGAATTTTTGCGGATCATCCTCAAAATTTCCTTCAATGACGCGCTGAGCAAGGATATCCTCGCACAGGGAGAACTCATGAGTACCAAGATGTTCTCCGTCTATCTTTCCGAGATCGGTGTAAGGCACGAACTGCTCCCTGCCCTCGAATTCATGAGCATTGATGCAAACGATGAGCCGCATGTGCTCGACATCCGCGCCCGGCTTGAACTCCAGCTGTCAAGGTTCCCGGATGTGGATATTTTCGTCACTCAGGGATACATCTGCCGGAATGCCCGCGGAGAGGTCGATAACCTCAAGCGCGGTGGAAGCGATTACACCGCCTCCCTGGTTGCTGCAGCCGCAGCCGCTGAAATGTGCGAGATATGGACCGATATCGACGGAATGCACAACAATGATCCCCGGGTCGTAAATAAAACCTTCCCGATCGATCAGCTCAGTTTCGACGAAGCGGCAGAACTGGCCTATTTCGGCGCCAAGATCCTTCATCCTGCCTCCATCTGGCCGGCACAGCAGTTCAAAGTGCCTGTCCGACTGCTGAACACTATGCAACCCGAAGCGCGTGGTACCCTCATCGTTGAAGAGGCCGGATCCCAGGGAGTCAAAGCCATCGCGGCAAAGGATGGCATCATCGAAGTGCGCATCAAAAGCAGCCGGATGCTGCTCGCCTACGGATTCCTTCGTAAGATCTTCGAAGTGTTCGAGAAATACCGGACCCCAATTGATATGATCACCACCTCAGAAGTGGCCGTCTCCCTGACCATCGACAATGCATCTAACCTCGAAGCCATCATCAGGGAACTGGATCCCTTCGGAGAACTGGAGGTGACCAGGGATCAGACCATCATCGCGATCGTGGGCAACGAGCTCGCACAGACCAAGGATGTGCTGGCCAGGCTGTTCAGTGCACTGACCACCGTGCCGGTTCGCATGGTGAGCTATGGTGGCAGCAACCATAACATCTCCATTCTGATCGACGGCGAACACAAGAAGGAAACCCTGCAGTTACTGAACCGGGGCCTCTTCGGACTCGACTGAGGCAGCAGCCTTGACGTTTCATTCCACTGCTACATCGATCAGGTCAGCGGCAGCCTTGCCGTCTGGACCGAGATGTGCGATCGCAAGCGTGACAGCCCTGTGGGCGGAATATAGTTCCCGATTCAGATTTTGCAGTGTCGAGATGTCCCGTTCCGGAAGTGAATCCTTCCCTGCCAGTTTGTAGATATGATCCAGTGAAAGGAGATAGTCGCGACGGATATCTTCCAGTTGTCTTTTCACATCCGCAGCTGCTGTTATCTGCCGGCTGTCATGGTAGTATGTACCCAGTCGTTTGAGGTTCCTTAATACCAGGTCGCTGAAGAAATTGAACTGATCGAATTTCAGATCATTGCCGGATTGCAGGAGCTCGTTCTTGTTGTGGGCGATGTCTTTGAATCCCTTGGCCGCATGCATCGCCTCCTGTACCGATTGCATCAGATTTGTGCTTTCTTCATGCTCATCCCTGCCCAGCCCCGTCTTCTGGAGCCCCGCATAGTATTCGATCAGTTCACCCTGTGCAGTCCGGATCTCGTCATAGCGGTCCTGCGCATGGTTCATGCTCTCCTCCCTGATCCATTCCTTTTCCGTGAATAGTCTTTCCAGTTCATGATAAGCCTCCCGGATCCTGAATTCAGCAGCACCATATGCCAGTACCCGCTTCACAAAGTACTCCACTTCCAGCCGAAAGATCTCCAGTGCGAGACTCGATATCGCCGGGATCCTTCGGTCTATGTAAAGTGTAGCCCTGTGTGCTTCCGCTGCATATCGCTTGCTCAGGGCATCTGCCAGTCTTTTCAGGAAGGGTAAGAACAGGAATGTCGCGGCGGTGTTGATCACCAGTTGGAACATCACCAAAGCCTGCAGCGGATGTCTGATACCGAAGACATCCGTGACCAGCCGGATCAGCGGGGTCATGAACAGGAAGGCGATCACGGTTGTCGCCAGGTTGAGGAGGATATTACCGGCTGCCAGCCTTTTTTTGTCTGCGGAGCCAGTCATGGAGGCGAGCATCAATTTCAGTGAGGTGCCAAGTTCGGACCCTATGACGATCGCCACAGCGGCGTCAAAGGGGATAGCCTTTGAATGCAACGCACTCAGCGTCAGGGCCATCGTAGCGGTGCTGCTCTGTATCAGGAAGGTGATCACGAATCCGGCCGTAACGAACAGAAACATCGGGGCATGCGAAAGATGCGTCAGATCAAAGGATCCGACAACACCCAGCATCCCATCTTTCATGAAATCAAGGGCAACGAATAAAAAACTCATGCCAAGAAAGAAATGGCAGAGTGCCACCATCCCCTTCCGTTGCTGGAAGATGAAAAGGGCGGTACCCGCGATGCCCATGACAGGCATCCATAAGAGGTCGATGCGGAAGGAAAATCCGAGGGTAGCGATCAACCAGTTGGAAAGTGTGGTGCCGATATTCGCGCCCAGGATAACGGCCAGGGCATTCTGCAGCCGCAACATACCATTACCGGCAAAGGCCAGTACGATGAACGATACCAGGGAACTGCTCTGCAACACCGCCGTGATCAGCACGCCGGACATCGTGGCGCGCAGATGCGTCGATGTATGCCGGCGAAGCAGTAGCTTGAACCTGCGTCCGGCCAACCGGCCAACGGCTCCTTCCATCAGGTACATGCCTGTCAGGAAAAGACCGATGCCCCCAACTACGGACCATATCCTCAGATCCATACTGAAATCATTGGATATGAATGTAGATAAAATGAATGGCTCCGGGAATGATTTCGATCATCGACATAGCCCGTACTTGCCAAACGCAGGCACGAATCGGTAGATGATGCCGGCAGTCAGTTGCCGGACACACCCGGGGGGCATCAAAGGATCAGCATCGAATCCCCATAGCTGTAGAAGCGATACTTGTCTTTGATGGCTTTCTTATAGGCTTCCATCGCCAAATCATACCCGGCAAATGCGCAGGTCATGATCAGCAGGCTGGTCTTCGGGAGGTGCAGGTTGGTGACAAGGGCATCCGAGATCGAGAAATTGTACGGCGGATGGATGAAAATGTTCGTCCATCCTTCGGAAGGCTTCAGCAGCTTATCTGCCGTGAATGATGTTTCAAGGGCACGCATGGTCGTCGTGCCGATCGAACAGATCCGATGGCCGGTCGTCTTCGCTTTATTGACCACCCTGCAGGCCGCTTCGTCGATCCGGTAAAATTCAGCATCCATCTTATGCTTGCTTAGGTCCTCCACCTCGATGGGCCGGAATGTACCCAAACCCGTATGGAGTGTGACCTCGGCAAAACGAATACCCTTGATCTCGAGTCGCTTGATCAACTCTATGCTGAAATGAAGACCCGCCGTTGGGGCTGCCACCGCACCCTCGTGCTTGGCATAAACGGTCTGGTAACGGATCCTGTCCTCTTCATCGGGCTTTCTTCTGATCAGCTTCGGCAGCGGCGTCTCCCCAAGGCCGGTCAACACCGCCTTGAACTCATCCTCCGAACCATCAAACAGAAAACGGATGGTCCGGCCGCGGGATGTAGTATTATCGATCACTTCGGCAACCAGTTCATCAGCATCTCCAAAATACAATTTGTTGCCTACCCGGATCTTCCTGGCAGGATCTACAATGACATCCCAAAGCCGATTCTGCTTG
Organism: Chitinophagaceae bacterium; assembly: GCA_021299955.1. GTDB lineage: Bacteria > Bacteroidota > Bacteroidia > Chitinophagales > Chitinophagaceae > Pollutibacter. The sequence continues at coordinate 3,554 of JAJTFQ010000096.1, read as the reverse complement.
TTGAGTTCACGGAGCAGGAAGACCTCTATCCGGGCGCCCGTCTTTTCTTTCCGTCCGTACATTCGAGCAGGGAAAACCTTGGTATTATTGACAACAAATACGTCCTTGTCGTCGAAATAATCCATGATATCCCTGAAATGACGATTCTCGATCTGGCCGGTGGCCCGGTGTACAACCATCATACGCGCATCCTCGCGCTTCTTGACGGGGTTCTGTGCAATAAGATTGAGGGGTAGGTCAAACCTGAACTGCGATAGTTTCATGGATCATTCGGTTTATGAAGCGCCTCATGAAACAAACCGGTGCCCAAACAATGACATTGTTCGGCTCATACCTGATCTTACGGCACCAGGAATGTTGCAAATAGGCTAAAAGGGGTGCAAAGTTAAGAAAAAAAGGCGGATAATCATAATTTATTTTATATTCCGGCCGACTCAAATATGTTGCCGGCCGGGTATCGCATCGATCAGACCACGAGTATAATCGGCTTGAGGATCCCGGTAGATCTGTTCTGCGTTACCTCGCTCAATGATGCGTCCTTTGTGCATGACCAGTATCCTGTCGCAGACATGTCGGACCACCATCAGATCATGGGAGATGAAAAGGGCGGTAAAGCCGAATGCTTTGCGCAGGTCAACCAAAAGGTTGAGGACCTGTGCCTGCACACTGACATCGAGCGCCGAAACGGACTCATCCAGGATGAGAAAGGACGGATTCAGCGCCAGCGCGCGCGCGATACCGATCCGCTGACGCTGACCCCCTGAAAATTCATGGGGATATCTGTGGTAGTGCTCTTTTCCGAGCCCCACCTTCTCCAGTAATTGATGCACCTGCGCCCGCCGGCCGGCTTCCGTTGCATGGAGGCCGTGGATCAGCATCGGTTCCGCGATGGCTTCGCCGATGCGCATTCTCGGATTGAGCGAGCCATAAGGGTCCTGAAAGATGATCTGGAATTTGCGACGCATCATCCTCCATTCGCGCCCGGATAGCCTGAGCAGATCCCGGCCATCATGCAGGATTTTTCCTTCCGCTCCGCTTACGAGCCCCAGCAGCGTCCGTCCAAGGGTGGTTTTACCGCACCCCGACTCACCTACCAGACCGATAAATTCACCGGGCATGATGTCGAAATCGACCCCGTCGATCGCCAGGGCGGGACCTGTACCGCCCCGTCCCGGATAACTAACCCTAAGATTCCGGATCTGAAGAAATGGGGCATCCCCTTCATTGCAGGACCATGTCGATGCCACCGGCGGCTCGAGGCGCTGGTCGGCCAGATCAGACGCTATGTTATCTGCTTCGGACATGAAATCGGCGACGACAGGCAGTCTGTCGCCCGGTGCATGCAGCGATGGACGACAGGCAAGCAAAGCCCGTGTGTAGGGATGCGACGGCGCGGTGAGTATCACATTAGTGGGACCAGACTCTACGATCTCACCCCTGTACATGACAGCCACCCTGTCTGCAATGTCCGCGACAACCCCCAGGTCATGGGTGATGAACAATACCGACATCCCGCTTTCCCGCTGCAGATCCCTGATCAGGGAAAGGATGGTCCGCTGGACCGTAACATCCAGTGCCGTCGTGGGCTCATCGGCGATCAGCAGGTCGGGCTGACAGCCCATCGCCATGGCGATCATTACCCGTTGCTTCTGCCCGCCGCTCAGTTGATGTGGATACCGTTGCAGCATGCCCGTTGGATCCGGGAGGCGTACCCGGCTGAATAGTTCCTCCACCCTGGCCATCGCCTCCGTTCGATCAAGTCCCAAATGTCGGCGTAAGCCTTCGGCAACCTGCTCCCCACATGGCATCAATGGATTGAGCGATGTCATGGGCTCCTGGAAGATCATTGAGATGCGGTGTCCGCGGATGCCATCGATCACATCTTCTGGACAGCTTAGCAGGTCGACCGCTTTTTCGCCCTGAGGGTAGAACTGAATGCGGCCGTTATCGATGCGTGTGATCTTCGGCGGAAGCAGCCGCATGGCAGACATCGCCGTGACGGATTTTCCCGACCCCGACTCACCTACCAGCGCCAGGATCTCCCCCCGGTTGATCGACAGCGAAATGCCTTTGAGTGCGGCGGCGATCCCCGAAGGTGTCTCGAACCCGAGGGTGAGTCCTTCGATCTTCAGTAATGTGTTGGCTCCGGTCATCAAAATCGTAAATGCCGGACGGTTACACCATCATTGATCAACTGCTTCAGGGATTCGATGCCAATTCTCAGATGGGTTCTGACAAAATCAGCGGTGACCTTCCGGTCGCTTTCTTCTGTTTTGACTCCGTCAGGAATCATCGGCTGATCGCTGACCAACAGCAGGGCGCCGGTCGGTATCCGGTTGAAAAAGCCAACCGAAAAAATGGTAGCGGTTTCCATGTCGATCGCATAGGCCCGGATCTTTTGCAGATAGGCCTTGAACTCCTCATCATGCTCCCAGACCCTGCGGTTGGTGGTGTAGACGGTTCCTGTCCAGTAATCGACCTCATGTTCGCGAATGGTCGTGGAGATGGCCTTTTGCAACGCGAAGGCAGGCAATGCAGGAACCTCCGGCGGAAAATAATCGTTCGATGTGCCCTCCCCGCGAATGGCGGCGATCGGCAATATAAGGTCTCCCAGCTTGTTGCGTTTTTTGAGTCCGCCGCATTTTCCAAGGAATAGCACAGCTTTCGGATCGATGGCCGTAAGCAGGTCCATGATGGTCGCTGCCGTCGGACTACCCATCCCGAAATTCACTATGGAGATACCATCTGCTGTTGCACACTGCATCGGCTTGTCCCTCCCGACCACCTCTACGCCGTGCCATTCGGCGAACAGATCGACATAGTGCCCGAAATTGGTGAGCAGGATGTATTGGCCGAAAGCCTCCAGCGGCTGTCCCGTGTACCTGGGCAGCCAGTTCCTGACGATTTCCTCCTTGTTGGTCATGTCTGAAGCTTTGGTTCTGCAATCTCCACATAAAAATACTGATTACTTTGCAGGCATGATCAGGATGGAATACCCCTCACCGGATTTCAGGACCCGGACGCATGATTCCGGTCGTCCGGAAATATTCGACGAGATCCGCCGTCGATGGGTGCGCCTGTCTCCGGAGGAATGGGTCAGGCAGAACCTGATCCGCTGGATGATCATAGTAGGGCAGTATCCGGGCACTATGATGGCCGTTGAAAAGGAAATCAAACTCGGGTCGCTTCGCAAGAAATTCGATATCCTGGTGTATGATCGCAACCACCGACCCTGGCTCATGGTGGAATGCAAGGCGATGGATATCCCCCTGACGAAAGATGTACTGATGCAGGTGCTTTCCTACAACATGGCCGTGCCCGTCGTACACATGGTCATCACCAATGGTAACGAATGCCACATCGTTTCCCGTGAGCAGGGGCATGTCACCTGGCTTGACAAATGGCCGGTTTACATCTGACTGCGCTCACAATAACAATCCATGCTGCTCTCACTTCCCCCCCAACCCTCCAAGGGTTGGGTAACCCTCCAAGGGTTGGGTAACCCTCCAAGGGTTGGGTAACCCTCCAAGGGTTGGGTAACCCTCCAAGGGTTG
>JAJTFQ010000095.1:10874-12361 GCA_021299955.1 Chitinophagaceae bacterium | reverse complement strand
GGTCGGCCGGGGAAGTCCGGACCCATCGATGGCAATGGACGGCGCAGCATCTATCTGGAGGTTCGTCGAAACTTTTTAGATCCCTTCATGATGGCTTTCGACCGGCCGATGCCCGCCTCCGCGTTTGGCCGCCGCACGGTAACGAATGTGCCCGCCCAATCGCTGATCCTGCTTAACGATCCCTTCGTCGCCCTGATGGCCGACCGCACCGCCACCCGACTTCTCGCAGAGGCGGAGAAGCCGACGGAGGCGCGGATCCGCTGGATATGGCAGCGCTGCTTCTCTCGACTGCCCACGCGCCGGGAGATCAGCGACGCGACAGAATTCATGGAGACCCTGAAAAAAACCTACGCCCGAAGTGGGCAGACCGTTTCCGAACAAGTGATCTGGAAGGACTATCTGCACACGGTCTTCAATCTCAAATCATTCATATTTATTTCCTGAACCATGCATCCATCGCACGTTCGACGACCGATATCCCGCCGCGAGATGCTCACCCGATGCGCCTGCGGCTTCGGCTCCATCGCCCTGATGGGCATGTTCGGAAGCCTGGCTTCCTGCACCGGCCGCCGCAAAGGACTGGAGGCCGCCCTCACTCAGGGCGGTGGCGGCATCATGCTGCCGGGGCATATACCCAAGGCGAAGCATATCATTTTCCTGTACATGGATGGTGGCGTATCACAGGTCGATTCCTTTGACCCGAAACCACGACTGGCGCTGGAGAATGGAGAGGATCCCGCCTCCAAATTCAAGGTAGATGCCACCCAGTTCAACAACGTCGGCAAGATCCTGCAAAGCCCCTGGTCGTTCCAGCGATATGGTGAATCGGGACTCGAAGTCAGCGAACTCTTTCCACATATCGGATCCTGTGCGGATGATATCACCGTGATCCGATCGATGGTTTCCAACTTTCCCGAACATACCAACGCGAATTACTTCCTGCATACCGGCAGCGGGCTGCAGGGCCGGCCAAGCATGGGTGCCTGGGTCAACTACGGACTGGGATCGGAGAACGCCAACCTGCCCGGGTATGTAGTGCTCGATGGTGGACTGATCCCACCCGGCGGACTCGATAATTTCAAGAACGGCTTCCTGCCGGCCGGTTTCCAGGCGTCGATCCTTCGGTCTGGTCCTGTGCCAGTCGCAAACATACGCCCGATCGACAGCATCGCCGGCATCCAGGATGATAAACTGGCCTATCTCTCCCGTCAGGATGCATCCCTGCTGCAATCGGTCGAAGGCGCGGGGGATGAGATCGAATCAGCCATTCGCAACTACGAACTTGCCTATCGGATGCAGTCCTCCATTCCGGAACTGACGGAATTCAAGGCAGAATCAGAAGCGACGAAGAAACTATATGGACTGGATTCCACCGATCCGCACACCCGTAATTATGGTGCGCAATGCCTGATGGCCCGGCGATTGGTGGAGCGCGGAGTGCGGTTCATAGAACTTACCTGCCCGCAAACCAACGGCACCGATCGATG
>JAJTFQ010000095.1:0-10864 GCA_021299955.1 Chitinophagaceae bacterium | reverse complement strand
GACCAACTGTACCGACCGATGGGATCAGCACGGTAACCTCAAGGCAGGCCACGAAGCCAACGCTCATGCGGTCGACCAGCCCATTGCCGGGTTGCTGAAAGATCTCAAGCTCCGCGGATTGCTGGAGGATACGCTCGTTGTATGGACCGGAGAATTCGGGCGGACACCTTTCGCACAGGGAACCGATGGGCGCGACCACAATCCTTCCGCCTTCAGCATGTGGATGGCCGGAGGCGGCGTCCGCGGAGGTATGGTCTACGGACGGACCGACGAATATGGCTATCGTGTGGAGGAAAATCCCGTGACCGTCCACGACCTGCATGCCACGATGCTGCATCTGTTGGGCATCGATCATAAACAACTGACCTTTCATTTCGGTGGAAGGGATTTCCGACTGACCGATGTCCATGGCAACGTGGTGCATGACATTCTCGCCTAACAGACGCCCATGCTATCGATGACGGATATTTATATTTATTTAGGAAGATTTCATCCGCTGCTGGTTCACCTGCCGATCGGGATGATCTGTGGTGCGGTCCTGCTGGGGATATGGAAACGCTTCAAGCCAGAAGCTGTGTCGTGTCAAACGTTGGCACTCATCTGGACGACCTCTGCGGCATCAGCCATTCTCTCGGCGCTCACAGGATATCTGCATGCTAACGGTAACGACTACACGAAAGAATCCCTGGACATCCATAAATGGTCAGGCATCGGACTGGCTGTTCTCAGTTCGGTGGTGGCTGTCTTCTATTTGTTTGAAAGATCAGTCCTCTGGATGCATCGGTTGCGGACAATCCTGGTAACTTCCACATTTGGTCTGTTGATCTACACCGGTCATGGCGGTGGTTCGCTCACGCACGGTGCGGAATATCTCTCGATCTCGACCCTGACAGAGGAAGCCTCGGAAACCACGTCCAGACCGGCTTCCATCGATTCAGCGGACCTGTTCACCGACGCTGTCATGCCCATACTGCAGACCAAATGCTCGGGTTGTCACAATGCCTCCAAGAAAAAGGGCGGTTTGTTGCTGACGGATCATGCCGCCATCCTGCGCGGGGGTAAGACCGGCGTGGGCGTAGTGCCCGGAGATCCTACCATCAGTGAGTTATTCCGCCGGGTATCATTGCCTTCAGATCACAAAGAGTTCATGCCCACGGAGGGAAAGGCACCACTGACCGAAGCGCAGCGTGACATCCTCGAATGGTGGATAGAAAAAGGCGCTCCTGCTGCGATGCCCCTGGCAAAGACGCCGCCCGATCCGCGCATGCGTGAAGTGCTGACGGATTACTTTCAGTTGAACCGGGATCCCATGCTGGACATCAAGGCGGAGCCCGCTTCGGAGGATGACCTGGAAGCCTTGCGGGCAGCGGGGTTTCAAGCGCGTCGCATCAGCGCGTCCGGCGCCTGGCTGGATGTAACCTATGCCGATTCGGTGAAGCCGGATCTGTCTGTTCTGGAGCGAGTGCACGAACAATTGGTTTGGCTGCAGTTGCCCAATTGCAGACTGACCGATGAGGACATGGAAGAATTGTCCGGACTGGACAATCTGTTCAGGTTGAATCTCAGTCAAAACCCGATCGGTGATGATGGAATGGAACAATTGAAAGGATTGCAGCGACTGGAACAATTGAACATCTATGGTACGCAGATCACCGGTAAGAGCCTTTCATTGCTCTCCGGTCTTCCTTCTTTAAAGAAGTTGTTTGTCTGGGAATGTCCCATCGATAGTGCTTCTGTCATAGCGGTATCCCGTCCCGGCCTAGAGATCGTTCATCAATCGCGGTGAAAGCCTGACCGCGAGTACGCGAGGAAATGTCAACATTCCGAAAGTAGTACCGGACGCCTTTCCTGGTGTGATCTCATGGCAGCGAGCGCGATGTACATGGCCTCCAGTCCATCTTGCCCGGTGATGGGCATGGGCTGACCAAGTTTCAATGCATCCACAAAGGCACGCAACTCCCGGAGATAGGATTCCGTGTAGCGATCGATGAAGAAATCAAGCTGGCGATCACCGTGGATGCCATCAGTATTTGACAGCACCGTGGTCGTCTTCAGCGGATTCTCCGCCCGAACCATCCCTTCAGATCCAAAGGCTTCGAGTCGCTGGTCGTATCCATAGGCGGCCTGCCGGCTGTTTTCGATCATGGCGGTCACCCCGTTTTCGAAACTGATCATGATGTAGGCGGAATCGATGTCGCCAGCGGCCCCGATGGCAGGGTCCACCAGGTTGGCACCCCTCGCGTATACTTCAACTGCAGCGGCACCGGCCAGGTGTCGGGCCATGTCAAAATCGTGGATGCTCATATCAAGAAATAATCCGCCGGAGGATTTGATATAAGATATCGGCGGTGGAGCCGGGTCGCGACTGATGAGGTGAATGGAGCGAAGCGTACCGATCTTTCCGCTATCTATCGCTGACTTTACGGCGGCAAAGGTTGGATCCATCCGCTGGTTGAAGGCCAGCATCAGGGGCACTCCGGCTTCCTGCACTATCGATAGCGTCTGTCTGACCTTTTCCAGGGAGAGGTCGACAGGTTTTTCACAGAAGATGGCTTTGCCTGCCGCGGCTGCAGCGCAGATCTGATCCGCATGTGCCTTGGTGGGCGAACAGATCAGCACCGCGTCCACTTCCGGATGGCGAATGACCTCCATGGCATCATTGGTGACAAATGAGACGCCAAGCCGACGGGCAAATGCACGTCCGGGTTCTGAGGGACTCATGGCTGCCACGACCGTGGCATCATCGAAATGCCGGTTGATGTGCTGTAAATGAATGCGACCAATGCGCCCGATGCCGAGGAGTCCGAGTTTGATCATGATCTTTGGTTTAGAGCTATTTGGTCTGTAATTTCTACCTTTTTGGTTCAATTAAGTGTATTCGGATGGGATAAAACAAGGCTCGGCGTGATTTAAAACATATCAGGCACTGCTATCTTTATGCGGATGTTAAAGTTCATTCGATCCACACTATTCGCATTGCTCTGCGGAACCATAGTATGCTTCCTGTTGTATCCAGCTCAATACCGCCTTGACGCATCCCGTGGTTTTTTTGTGCTCATTGCAGTCATCATGCTGGCTGTATCTTTCAGGAGAGTTTTTTCAGCAACAGATTCTCCTATTGACGATCGAAGTCGAAGCAGGATGGATACCCTGCAATTTTTTGCCTTTTTCACCGCCATACTCTTGCTGTAATGCGGGTTTTTGAATGAACATATCTATGGTCCCGATCCGAAAAGAGCAAGTTTGTACGATGGTTATTTCACATATGGCGGTTTCATGCCGTCTTCAGACAGTGCTCAATATCTGATCGGCATTCAATCCTTTGTTAAGTATGGGATCACCATTTCTATGTCGGTCTTCCGGCCACAGGGCATGTTTTGGTCGTCATTTCTTTATAAACTTACAGGTGAATCCGTACTTGTCTTTTTTTATGTTCAGGCTTTCCTTTCCTCGGTGACCATCTATATAAGTGCTCTTGCCCTTCGTAGATTTATCGCCATGCCCTGGGTGTTGTTGTTCACTTGGTTCTTGTCGGAGTATATTGGGTTATATCAGGGCACGTTCATGACCGAATTAACTGCCATGCCTTTTGCCCTACTCTCTTTTTCGCTGCTGTTGTATGGATGGGGGAAGGAACGATTCGGTCTTTCTTTGATCGGTGTCGCAATGCTGGCCATGGCTTTTGAGATGCGTCCCGCGATATTCATGCTGCCACCGCTCCTTTTTTTATTGTTGGGTTGGATGCCGGGTAGTTATCGACGTTTCTCATGGAAAAGGGTTTTAATGTCCTTTTTGATTTATGCAATAACGATCATAAGTAACCGAATGGTGATCGGGATGCTTGAGTATCCGCCACTTCCCGTCAGCAATACCTACGCGAAACTTTATCAAATCTATCGCGGTTCTGATGATTGGAATGAGGCCGCCAATATAAAGATTCCTCTCGAATTGAATAATCCCGGACAAAAACAAAGCTATCGACAGGCTTATGTGCACCATTTGATCCGAACAGATCCAATGCCCTTATATCGAAATACGATGAACGAATTGCTAAAGACAATTCAGCAACCCCAGAAGCATTTCGAGGTGATTGACCGATTTTTATCTAAAAGAAAGTCCATCGTGTTGTTGGTTCTAATATCATTTGGCTTCTTTATACCCAGGAGAAGTAGAAAACACTTGATTTTGCAGTGTCTGATGGTTTGTTATTTTATGGCGGCCATACTCTCTATGCCTTTTCTCCATGCTGTATTCAGGGTTATGTCCGTAACTCAACCCATCGTTATACTTGGTGTTGTTCTGGCTTTCAGCAATGTATGGACGATCGCAAAAGGAGTACTGACTTTTCTTTTATCTGCATATTCCCCTGCTATCGCAAACCGCATAGATGGAGCAGGCTCCGGGATGTCATCGTACGATCAGGATGATGGCAACTTGAAATTTTTCATATTGCTTTCGGCTGTTATGTTAAGTTTGAGCATATTAAGTCCATTAATACTCGATCAGGCGCGGCCCGCTATCAACAATACTTATCGACATAAAAATGGGTTGGTCAACGAATCTCCAACATCGCTTTTCATCCTGGATGTGAAACATGCTCCGCGCATGCATTTTACTTCGGGCCAGCAGGAAGTATCCTTGATCAATGATCAAATGCCTATGCAACGTATCGGGCTAACATGGACCAATGATTCAAGACTTAAGAATGGTTTTTATCTCTTCAATGCCATCAATCATCTGGATTTTCCCTGGTATAAAAATTTTTCAGCCTTCCTGATCATACCGGATAATGTAGCTTCCGGGATACCATGGGATCGGACGGATACCCTGTGGTTAAAGGTCTCTCGAGGACTAGCAAAAGGAGAGAATGTTTCTCGTCCCATGTTGTTGGCTCAGGAAGTGTTTCTGAGGGAAAACCCATAACATAGATTGATATCTGTCGATTAAGAAAAAGATTTGTCTGATTTAAATTGCTTCATGAATTTCACCCTACATTTTTGATACATCTCTGTTATATTTTTGATATTAACTAAAATATTTGCTGTCTTTTATTCAGATTTTCATATTTGATGATCATTAGGTTTCCGAATACATTAATACTCACACTATGAAAATCACTATAACCGGAGGTGCCGGATTCGTCGGGAGTAACCTCTGTATAATTTAAAGCACGCGCATCCCGGGTGTGAAATTATCGCTTTCGATAATTTGAAGAGAAGAGGTTCTGAATTGAATCTTGATCGTCTGAAATCACATGATATTCATTTTATTCACAGAGACATCAGAAATGCAGAAGATCGATCAGGGAGTATTTATACTCTGGCTCGTCCGACATTATTCGCGTTCCTCGACCCTGCGAACCCGAAAATAAAAAGGTCCGAACCGGATGGCATAAATGATGCAAACAAAATAAAATCCTGCTTTCTCAATGCCTTTCACGGAAGCTTTATTGGTGGGAGACACCAAGACGTATATCTTGTCAACTTTTTCGAACATTCTGCGGGCTACATGTTGCAACATAAAAGGATAAATCGACAGCCCCCTGAAAGCCTCCTTCGTTGCACAGTCTCCAATCACCATAGCATTCGGCTCATGTATCAGTTTCATAAAATGAACCCGTTCATATGCCTTGCTGGCGTATGCTTATTGGCCGCCTAAAGAGAGCCGATGACTGTACCATTTACCATGCCCTGCATATGATTCTTCTATGTCAACATCCTTCAGATCAAATCCCATAACCAGTTCTGGCATGGGCTGATGTCGGTGTAGGATATAGACACACTGCTCAATTTTTTTAGGGAGTAATTTTCGGAGCATCTTCATATGAATGATTTTGATGGCTGATCGATGAAATGTTATCCTCTGGGGATGTGTTAATGGTTTTGGTATTTGCTGGATCCAAACAGATACACCGATCATGTATCAAAGCACGAAAAAAACGATAAATAATGCATTTACAAGATGTTTGGCATAAAATATTTTTGAGGGGCCAATTCCTCCTGTAAAGTACTAAAGACCGATATCTCTTCGTTAATTCCGGTGTACGGCATCCGGCTCTTCCAGGTCTGAACCGGGTGCAGGGTATTTGAGGCGTAAAAGAAACACATGATCGTCCAACTGGATACAGGGCAGTCTTATTTATTAAAAGAGGGATTTTATCCGTCTCTGGAGTTGGTTTTCACATTGCCTGAAGTTCCGACACATTTCCGTACGTTCAAATATACCTGGACGACGGCAGGTCTTCCTTTTGTGTCATCGATTCTTTCCCCGAAAATCATGAAATTTCGAGATGGCAGCTGCCTGATGGCCAGTCGATGTATTGGCACATGGGTATACGATCCCATGCATCCCCGGCAGTTGCGATGGATCATATATGGGGGAGCAGTGCAACCCTTTTTCCGCTATGATGATCAGTCCATGCGCCATTGGTTGGAGACCGGGGGAGCCTGCCCGAAAGAGATGCTCATCAGACTGATCCATACCAATAAACCCATAGAGCTCTCCATTTCCCGATTGTCTTTCAAGCCGGTGTTGATATTTACCGATCATTGTGATTTTGATTCTGATATCCTCCTGAGAAAACAACGCACATGTTTTAGCAGCAGGGGAATTCGGGTTACAAAGCGGGTCTTCTTAAAAAAGCATACACATAAGGGTGAATGGAACAGCGCCTGGGAAGGAAATGAAGATGAATTTCACCGTTGGGCATCCGAAGGTCATGAGCTCTGCTATCATGCCCTGAGTCAATCGAAACTGCCTGATCCTGCCGTGCAGGAGGCGCTGGTGGAGCAATTTCAGTCGCCACTCGATGATCCGACCCAATTTCGAACATGGATAGACCACGGTTATCAGCGGTATAATGTATCAAAGGCGCTCGATTTGAAGGATCGTTCACGACGACTATGGCATTTGTCTCAAAAAGGAGTACGCCAATGTTGGAATTACTACGATGTGGCGGAAGTGACTGATAATTTGAATCAGCTCGACTATGATCAGATGGCCCCTTTCAGAATATTGACAGCACGCCACCTGACGTTGACCGAAAAGATCAGAATACTGCTTTTTTTTAATTCTACTGAACAGGATTTGATCCGTTACCGGGCCATCGCCGGCATCATAAAGGACCGGAAAATATTCCAATTGCTTCAACAGGGATTGATTTTCGTTATACTGGTTTTAAAGGCACTTTTCCCCAGGAAATTGGAGCGTCGGCTGCGCAATGCTCAGTCGATCATACCTACTGAAGTACCTCAAATGACTGCGTTTCAATCGCTCATAGTAAAAGATTTTAGCAAAGCTTTTGGCGAGCCTTATGTACGGTTTAAAAAAGAATCGGGACTAGCCATTGTGCATACCTATTTTTCCTTCCTTGAAGGTCATCATGGCAGCACACTTTTTAAATCTAAGTCCGGCGACATGGAGCCACGGGTCGAGCAGGTTTTCAGCATGATCGGTCAGGACATTGCCCATGGCAACCTATTTCAAAATAAATACAAGACATTTAAATATCCATTTTAACTGATGGGATTAAGCAGTAAATAAGCATCATGCGGATCGTATATTTTTATCAATATTTTTCTACTCCGAATGGCTCTTGGGGTACACGTGTGTATGATTTTTGTAAAGAATGGGTTGCGCAGGGTCACGATGTTACAGTTGTTACTTCTGTCTATGCAAAATCTGATTTGAAAGCCACGCGTTTGATCGAAGATCAGGTTTTTGACGGAATCAAAGTAAAAGTGCTGAACATCAGGATAGATAATAAGCAGCCTGTCTTTCAACGTATCTGGACATTTATTCAGTATAGCCTGCTTTCGTCATATTACGCCATTACATTAAAGGCAGACCTGGTCATCGCCTCCTCCGGCCCCATTACCGCAGGCCTTCCCGGTTTGGTGGCCCGATACATTCGACGCCGGCCGCTGATTTTTGAAGTGAGGGATTTATGGCCGGACGGTGCCATTGAACTCGGTTTCATCAAAAATCCGATGCTGCGTAAACTCGCATATTCGCTGGAAAAACAATGCTATCGGGCATCCAGGTTTGTTATTACTTTATCTCCCGGGATGTCAACGGATATCAGAACGAGATTTCCTTGGGTATCGGTGGATGATGTGCCAAATGCAGCAGATATCAAACTGTTTTCCACGCGAAACGATCTGCAGGAAATACAATTACCAGCAAGATCCTATGCGATATATACAGGGAATATCGGAAAGGTGAATCATTCGACCTGGTTGTTTGAGGCCGCACGTATCCTGCGAGAAAAGGGCAGGAATGATATTTACATGCTTCTGATTGGTGATGGCCAACTAAAGGCGTCTCTTAAAGAAAAAGCTGCAGCTGCGGGACTGAAAAATTTCATCATCATGGATCCTATTCCGAAGGTGGAGCTTGTCAAATATGTTCAGTCGTCGATCGCATCTCTGGTACCGTTGATGAAATCGAAAGTTCTTGATACGTCTTCTCCCAACAAGCTTTTTGAATCACTGGCAGCAGGTGTGCCTGTCGTCCAAACGTCCAATGGGTGGATCAATGACCTGATCAATGAGTATCAGGTGGGTTATACCATTGATCCAAATGATCCGCTCAGTCTGGCCGAATGCTTGATTGAACTAAAAGATAACCCTTCGATTGGGGCTTCGATGGGCGTCAGGAGCTATTCCCTGGCAGTTGATCAGTTTGATAAGAAAAAATTAGCCCATAAAATGCTTGGACATCTGTTAAAAGTCCATCAAATGAACGATTGCTTATAAATAAAACAATAAACAAATTTAATTATTAAATTAAAATATAATTTGTTCCACTGTTTATGCATCAAAATGCCCAAAGCAGAAAACTGGAAGGGGTAGTCACCAACGAACAGAAGTAGCCCGTTCAGGGCGCCGTGGTAGAAGACAAAAAGACTGGCACTTTTGTCGTAACAGATGCCTCCGGTAAATTCAGTATTTCTGTAAAGGACAAAGGAACCCTCAGTATTTCCTTCATCGGTTACCTTACACAGGCTGTGGCCTACACAGAATCCAGCACGTCCCTCTCCGTGGCACTGGCCATTGATACCAAGGGTATGGAAGAAGTGGTGGGTCGTGGGTTATTCCTCCGTCAAACGTAAGGATGTCACCGGCGCCGTGGCAGGTATCGGCTCCAAGGACATAACATCCCGCTCTGTCACCAACGCCGTGCAGGCTAAGTGGTCGGGGTTGATATCTCTTCCAACGAACGGCCGGGCACCGTCGGGGCGATCAACATCCGGGGCGTACGATCCCTCTCCGCGTCCAATTCGCCGCTGTTTGTGGTGGATGGTATCTCATTAACCACCGGCGGGATCGATAACCTCAACCCGCAGGACATCGAGTCCAACGACGTTCTGAAGGATGCGTCCGCTAGGGCTATCTTTGGTTCCCGTGGCGCCAACGGCGTCATCATCGTCACCACCAAGCAGGGCAAGTCCGGCAAAGTGGTGTTGAATTTCAACCACAACATCAACTACGAAACGCTGCAGGATAGCCGGGAGATGTTCAATGCCTCTAATTACATCACCTACCGCCTCTGGCCGTATTACTATGCCGGCCTGAATCAGACGACCGGTGTCAGCACCTATCCGCGTGGTGATCAGCCGGTGCTCGCCAATGACCGGGTATTCTTCAATCCAACGGGTGATCCTACTGCCTGGGCGAATATCGAAAAGGGATGGGCCTCCGGCACATGGGACGGTTCTAAGGTCACCAATACCGACTGGGGCGCCATCCTCAAGCAGAACTCTATCACGTCTGACAACCTGAGGGGGAAATCCGCTGCCAAAATGGGATTATCTGATCTGCGTTCATTCCTGCAGATCCAGAACCCAGGCATGCTCTATGCTCAGATCGATTTCATGGACATGGATGTCGTAGGAAATACCTGGAATAGGGGTTTCACGATTGGCGTAAATGCATCATTCTAAAATTCTTGCATTTATGAAAAAGCATTCAAATATTTTATCCCTGGCCCTGTTGGCAAGGATCTTGACAGGGTCATCTTCCTGTCAGAAGGACTTCTTGAAGGAAACCCTCAAGACGGATCGCAGCACGGAGTTTGCGAAGACTGACAAGGGTATCCTTCAGATTGCAGCCGGCACCTATTATCAGGCCTTTAGCGTACCGAAAAATGGCGAATGGTTCTATTGCGACACCAACTACGGAAAGGATGAATTCCTCATCGGTGGTGACCCTTCCAACTCGCCCTGGAATAACTACGACCAAACCTTCAACTCCATCATCACCGTGGTGAATGGTAATACGGCGGCGGCCAACTTTCAGTGGGATGAGTTGTACAAAACCATTGGAAATGCCAACCTGTTGATCGAGAATGCGAACAAGAGTACATCCACTTCCACCGCCATCAAGAATACGTCGCTGGGAGAGGGGCTTTTCTTCAGGGCCTATTCATAACTGCGTCTGGTGTCGCAGTATGGCGCAGTTCCGCTTCAGCTGGAGCCACTCTCTACGGTGAAGCTTGAATTTACCCGGGCCACCCCGAAAGATGTCTGTGAGCAGATCATATCCGATCTCAATAAGGCCAAAGACCTCTTGCCTACAGCAGGTGCCCCGGCCAAGATCACCAAGAATGCTGCCCTGCACTTCCTTCCGAAGGCATACCTGTTCCGCGCAAGCGAAGTCAACAGTGCCTGCAATGCCGCCATCATAGCAGCCGATCTGGCCGCTGTGGTCAGCCTTTCCGATCAGGTCATCGCCGGCCATCCGCTGGCCTTCGATTTTGGGGCACTCTGGGATTACAGAGGCCCCACCTCCGCCAGCGAACAGCTGCCAGAACTCATCCTGTCCGCACAGATGACCAATGACCTGAACACCAACAGGGGTTCCGG
>JAJTFQ010000219.1:5610-6598 GCA_021299955.1 Chitinophagaceae bacterium | reverse complement strand
CCGCAACACGGCCAGCAGCGGCAGCATTGCTACCGGCAGTTTTGACACTAAAGTGGATTTCACGACGGGAACAAATCCCTACAGCGTAGCCATCGGCGATCTGGACGGTGATGGCAAGCCCGATCTGGCGGCGGCGAATTATACTTCAACCACCGTTTCGGTCTTCCGCAACACGGCCAGCAGCGGCAGCATTGCTTCCGGCAGTTTTGCCACTAAAGTGGATTTCACGACGGGAACAAATCCCTTCAGCGTAGCCATCGGCGATCTGGACGGGGATGGTAAGGCAGACCTGGTAGTGACGAATTTTGGTACAACCACCGTTTCGGTATTTCGCAATTCGGACTGTAGCAACCCTACCTCGGGTGGTACCATTGCCGCGGCCCAGAGCGGCTTCAATACTATTGATCCTGATGCCTTCACCAGCAGTGCGGCAGCCAGCGGCCATAATGCAGGTTCAACATTGGAATATAAATGGCAATCTTCTACCACCAGCAGCAGCACGGGCTTCAGCGATATTGACGGCAGCAATACAACAACTTACGATGCAGGCACTATCACACAGACCACCTGGTACAAGCGCCTGGCCCGTGTTTCGTGTCTGGCCGGCTGGACGGGGGCAGCGGAGAGCAATGTGCTGGAGGTTACAGTTGTCACCAGCGCTACCTGGAACGGCAGTGTGAGCACCAACTGGAACACAGCTGCCAACTGGACACCCAACGCAGTGCCCGCCGTCGGACAACCGGTTGACATCCCATCCGGCCTGACGAACTATCCTGCTTTGCCAAGTGACAGGACGCTCACATCCCTTTCCATGTCATCCGGAGCGAGCCTCAACCTCAGCAGCAATAACTTGACCCTTACCTCCAACCTGAGCAATGCTGGAAGCATCTCCGGCGCCGGTAAGCTGATCTTGGCCGGCAGATCGGCCCAATCGATCTCGGGTTCGGGCACGATCTCCAACCTGGAAGTCAACAACAGCGCAGGCGTG
>JAJTFQ010000219.1:0-5600 GCA_021299955.1 Chitinophagaceae bacterium | reverse complement strand
ATCACGGGTAAACTCACCCCGACATCCGGTACACTGACGACCAACGGCAACCTGACGTTGCGCAGCAGTGCCACGGGCACGGCCCGGGTGGGAGAGGGTTCAGCGTCCGGCGGATATATCAGCGGGGATGTGATCACCCAGCGATACCTGTCAAAACTCACCGGTTCGGGCCGCAACGGTCGCGCCTGGAGGCTCGTGACGATCCCGGTGACGGGCACCGGCACCTTGCGCGATGTGTTCATGGCCGGTCTCCCGGGCACCGACCTAACGGTACCGGCTAACCGAAGTGCCCAGCCCAATGACCTTGGCACGGTCGTCATCGGCCACAACCAGCCGGATGCACCTACGGCCACCGGCGCCGGCTACGACTGGATCGGTACGGCAGGACAGGTGAGCAGTCTGAGATTCTATCAGCCAAACGCGACGAGTGGCTCTTTTGCTTCGAGCCAGGTACCGACGCTTATGACCACCTATACTGCCGCGAACCAAGGCTACATGCTCTTCGCCCGCGGCGACCGCCAGCAGACCTACCAAGGCACGGGCAATTCTTCCGTCACCGTCCTGCAAGCTACGGGTGCGCTCAAACAGGGAACGATCGATGTTACGATCCCGGCCCTGGCGTCGGCGGGCTTTGTGCTGGTGGGCAATCCATATATGGCGCTGCTCGACCTGGAAAAAGTGATCCTGGACAATGTCGGAGTGATCGACAATACGGTGTATGTGTGGGATGCCAACATAGACGGAAATTCCTTTCGGCAGGGTGGCTATCGGGCCGTGACACGCAATGGCGTGAACGACTGGACGGCTACAGGTGCCGGTTCCAACCCGCAGTACATCGAGAGCGGCACGGCTTTCTTCGTGAAGCCGACGGCCACGGGCGGCACGCTGAGCATCAAGGAAGCCCACAAGGTGGATGGCACGCCGGGCATCGCCCCGCATGGTGGCATGACCGAGGGCCCGTCGAGACTGTTCATCAACCTCGAGGTAACGGACACGGCTAACCGAAGATTGGTGGATGGCGCGGTCGCCTTCTTCGATACCAACTATAAGGACGCATTGGGCGATGCCGTGGACATCGCGCCGATGACAAACCTGACGGCAGGCTCCATTACGCTGCGTCAATCCGGTGTACGCTTATCGATGGAAGGTCGTCCCTGGCCGGCGGACAGTGCGGCGCGCACCATTCCGGTGGATATGCGCAACCTGGGCGACGATGCTTATGTGCTCCGCATCCTCCCGACGAATATGACCAAGGAAGGATTTTCAGCCTGGCTCAAGGATCGTCATCTCAACCAGGAAACATCACTAAAGACTACCGACGAAACCTTGTATCCTTTCCGCCGCACAGGTGACCCGGGCATCGACAGCAGTCGCTTTGAGATCGTCTATCGTCTCTCCAAGCCCACCAATGCCGGCACGCTGACGCCGGACGACGCGGCAAAGCTCTCGCTGGGCTCACTGGCCCCGGGCCGGTACGAGGTGGAGGTGTTGGATATGTCTGGTCGGGCGTTGTGGAAGAAATCCATTGAGCATTTGTCTTCTAATACTGTACATGAGATCCTGCAGGGTCATAAATTGGCAGCGGGTCAATACCTCGTCCGGATATCTTTAAACGACCGGCCACTTCACATGTTAGCACTCATTCATGATTAACTGGCTGTTGCGGCTTCGCGGTGATGGGCTTTACCTCAAGGGCGCGAAGTAAAAGCAGTCACTCCGGCCGTTTATGCTGCTCAATGAACTCCCCCGGCGAGCAACCCTCATGCTCCGTGAAGACCCGGTATAGGGCAGATCTGGAGGCGAAACCGCAGGACCACCCGATCGCTTCCAGGGTGGTGTTGTCCAGATCGGCTTCGAGCAGGCGTTTTTTCACTTCCCTGATCCTGTACTCCGTCCGCAGCGTAACGAATTTCTTTTTCAGGATCTTATTGAAGCAATAATACAAATGGCGTCTGGGGACACCGAGCATGTCTGCCAGTTCTTCGATGGAGAAATCCTGCTGCAGGTAGGGTTTCTCCCGGTCCAGGAAGTCGAGTACCCGTTGGCTGAGGGCGATGAACGGATCCTGTCTTCCCCGGGTAGCAGTTTCCGGCACAGGGGATGAGGCTGCGGGCGTGGTGGTCTTCGGCTTCGTCATGGTACCATCCTCGGAGATCGGTGGTGCGGGACTGGACGGCGAATGTATCAGCGCATCCCGCAGACGCGGAATTCCGTACAGGATCTCCGGGAACATCAATACCAGGGCAGGCATGAAGGTAAGTAACACGCCTATGACATACAGCGGCCTGTAATCCATGGGGATATTGTTCCGCTCCAGTGATGGCATTTCATAGAAAATGCTGACGCTGATCAAATAGTAGAGACCCGTCAGCAACACAAAAGCGGATACGACGACCAGCCATTTGTGGATCAGTCCCCGCTGCAACACCGGTCTGTTGATGTCTGTGTTCCTGCGTTTGTTAAAGCCGGCCAGCATCCAGAGGCAGGCTATGGCATAGCCGATCTGCAGGAGATAGCGCATTTGCAGGCTCTGTTCATGGCTCATCAGCCAGTTGAATTCAACCTCGCTTATGGCCTCCATTTTTTCGATGAACAGGTTGGCCACCTTGATCTTATGGGCGAATGGTGTGAGCAGGTAGGGCATGATGCCCACCAGGCTGATCCAGAAGGGGATGGTATGCAGCAGGTCTGACTTGCGGAATTCAAATCGGTCTGTCAATACGCTCCTGACGTAAAAGAAGAGGCAGGCGCCGGTCATGCACCACAGCGGACTTGGATTGTTGATCAGGATGGCCAGCCAGAAGGGCTCTGTGGCGTGAAAAATGAGATACTGCCGGAATTGGCTCGTCGCACTCAGGATCATCAGCAGGGACAGGAATAGCGCATTGCGGTTCACCTTCCAGTTGAAGGCGAGGACGACCAGTGCGAGGAACATGCCCAGCAGGGATGAGGTAAAGATCATGTCGAGCGTCTGAGGAGCCTGTGAATATGTATTTGTGCTGTCCCTCCATCTCATCCCGGGTGCTGAATTCGCTTCATTTTCCGGACATATCCGATCCCATGCGCCGGATGAACTGGTTTGTGCCTACAAATTAATGCCTTTATGTCTCATTTTCTGAAAATGGGGCGTCCCATTTTCTGCCGGCAGATTTCGGGACATTGGTACCTGTCATCTTTATCGTTGAAGGCCAAAAAAGTACGATTCGAGGAACTTAAATAAAATTTTCATAATGTATTCGCCGGCTTGTATTTCATCGATCGTCATTGTCCCCATTGCCTGAGGTTCGATAGGTTTTTGGCGAATGGATGGAGAAATGCCTAGCTGTCGTGTATTGTCCGGTAACCTCATGTCTTTTGCCTGCAGTTTCACGGTCGTTGCGCAGTCCGTTGTTACCTTGCAATGGGCCAAAGGTATTGGGAACGAACTCGCTATTGGTGGCGACCTAAATGTGAGTGACATCACTGTAGATGGTTCAGGTAACAGGTATGTGACTGGATTTTTTAATGGTGCCGCCGATTTTGACCCGGGTGCCGGCATAGTCTCTTTAACGAGTGCGGGAAACATTGATATTTTCCTGGCCAAATACGATGCTTCGGGAAACTATCTGTGGGCTATAAGAATTGGTGCTGGTAGCAGCGAATGGGGGAGGGCCCTTGCCTTGGATGGCAGCGGGAATGTGCTGCTAACAGGGAATATCGGTGGTACGTCGGCGATCGATTTTGACCCGGGTAGCGGCACGGCCAATCTCACGGGAGCGGGATCTAATGATATATTCCTGGCCAAATACGATGCTTCGGGTGCTTATGTATGGGCATTTTGTATGGGTGGAACGGGAACTGAGTCGGGGAGGGACCTTGCCTTGGATGGCAGCGGGAATGTGCTTCTAACAGGGAATATCGATGGTACGTCGGCGATCGATTTTGACCCGGGTAGCGGCACGGCCAATCTCACAGGAGCTGGAAGTAATGATATATTGGGCAAATCGCATGGGCGGAACTTCCGCTGAGCACGGGTATTCCCTTGCCTTGGATGGCAGCGGCAATGTGCTCTTGACCGGGTTAATCTACGGTACGGCAGATTTTGACCCGGGTGCAGGGACATCCAATCTCACGAGTGCGGGTAACAATGATATTTTCCTGGCCAAATACAACTCCTCTGGTGCTTATGTATGGGCATTCCGAATGGGCGGAACGGGCAGTGATGTGGGGAATTCCCTCGCTGTGGATGGCAGTGGGAATGTGCTGCTAACAGGGAATGTCAATGGTGCGTTAGCGATAGATTTTGACCCGGGTAGCGGCACGGCCAATCGGACGGGAGCGGGACTAAATGATATTTTCCTGGCCAAATACAACTCCTCTGGTGCTTATGTATGGGCATTCCGCCTGGGCGGAGCGGGCAATGATGTGGGGAATTCCCTTGCCCTGGATGGCAGCGGGAATGTGCTGCTAACAGGATATATCAATGGTACGACGGCGATCGATTTTGACCCGGGTGCCGGTACGGCCAATCGGACGGGAGCGGGTAACAATGATATATTTCTGGCCAAATATGACGCTTCTGGTGCTTATGTATGGGCAAACTGTATGGGTGCAGCTGATAATGATGCGGGGGCTTCTGTTGCGCTGGATGGTAGCGGGAATGTGTTGGTAACAGGTAATTTCAAGTTTACGGTTGATTTTGACCCCGGTGCAGGAACAGCAAACCTGAGTTCGGGGTTTAATTCATTAAATGTTTTCATTGCCGGCTATACATCTTCCGGTGGAGCTTATGTGAGTGCCGGTTTTATATTTTCTACCAGCTTTTCGGACCCTTATGTAGGTGCTGCCATCAGGGATGGGAATGGTAATATGTATATTACCGGGTATTATTGGGGAACGGTTGATTTTGACCCTGGTGCGGGCATTGCATACCTGACACAATCAGGTTCCGGTACCACTAATAATTATGATTTATTCATTGCAAAGTATGACGCTTCGGGTAACTATGTTTGGGCAAAGAGCTTGGGCAGTACTCAAATGGATGGTGGCTATTCCCTTGCTTTGGATGGCAGTGGGAATGTAATTGTAACTGGTGTTTTCAGCAGGACAGTAGATTTTGACCCGGGCGAAGGAACTTCCAATCTGACGGCTGCCGGAACATCAAACGAGGATATTTTCGTGGCCAAATACGATGCTTCGGGAAATTATGTGTGGGCTATTGGCATGGGTGGAACGAACGGTGATGTTGGGAGGTCTGTTGCCGTGGATGGCAGCGGCAATGTGCTGGTAACAGGTTATTTCCAAGGCACGGTAGATTTTGACCCGGGTCCAGGGACATCCAATCTCACGAGTGCGGGATCAAGTGATATTTATCTGGCCAAATACGATGCTTCGGGTAATTATGTATGGGCAAAGCGCATGGGTTCAACAAGTCAAGATTATGTGCAAAGTATCGCTGTGGATGGAAGTGGCAATATGCTCTTGACCGGGTCATTCCAGGGTACGGTAGATTTTGACCCGGGTGCAGGGACATCCAATCTCACGAGTGCGGGATCAAGTGATATTTATCTGGCCAAATACGATGCTTCGGGTAATTATGTGTGGGCTAATGGCATGGGTGG
>JAJTFQ010000094.1 GCA_021299955.1 Chitinophagaceae bacterium | reverse complement strand
CAGGCGCGGAAGAAACGGGCTTCTGCGAGCAGCGCGTTCTTCTCATCAGCGGTGATCTTAGCGATGGGGTTTTCAACACCGGCCACGACCGTGTTGGCATATTTGACGATCGCATAGTTCCAGTTCCACCATTTGGCAGCCTGTCCGTCCTGCGAATTGATCTTCGAGTAGTTGACCCAGGCAGCATTGGGATCCGCAATGTACACGGTGGTTGTGGCTGCCACGTCGAAATTCACACCAAGATGCCAGTAGTCTGTCCACCCGTCCGTAGAGTTATAGAAATACTGCAACTGGCGATAGCACGAATTCAGTGCCAGCTCGAACTGGGATTTGGTAATGAGCGCGTTATCGACGGTCAATCCGTCGCGCTTGACTTCTGTGAGAAATTCGTCGTCCTTCTTGCAGCCGGTCATCAGTCCGGTCGCCAGCAGCAGTCCGAGCGTTATTTTTGATATGTTGTGCATATGATTCCTTTGATGGGATTAGAAATTGATATTGGTGCCAAAGTTCACGGTGCGGAAGAGCGGGTTGGTTCTGCCTAGTGCACCTCCGTTTTCAGGATCCATGCCCAGCCAGTTGGTGAACAGTACAGGATTCTTGGCGGAGACGAATATTCTTACACCACTCATGCCCAGTTTGCTGAGCTGCTTTTGATCGAGGGCGTATTGCAGACTGAGATCCTGAATCCGAACAAAGGTGCGCTCTCTGGGATAGCTGTGTCCGTAGGGATTTGAATAGTTCGGACGCGTGAAGGTATTGGTCGGCGTCTCAGGTGTCCAGTACTGCAGGTTGAGCCAGTTCTGTTGCTGGTTGTTGCCGAAGGCCGTGAGGTTGTAGGTAGAATTGCCGGCCATGTAGTAGTTGGAGGAGCCGCCACCTACGATGGAGTTAAAATTCACATACAGCTGCCACTGCTTGTAGTTCAGCGTATGCGACATACTCCAGCTGAAGCGTGGCTGCACATAACCGACGATCGTGCGGTCGAGTGAATTGATCTTACCATCAGGACTGGCATCATCCCTCACGGTTCCATTGATGTCAAGGATCTTCAGATCGCCGGGTTTGGCGCCGTATTTGGCGATGTAATCTGCATCGCCTGTCTGTACAATACCATCCACGCGATAATCATAGATCGCGCCGATGGGATGTCCGATGAACCAGCGGTTGCCGATATCATCGTCCTCAATGCCGTCGCCGTTTGCATCCACCCCTGTGAGGGATACGATCTTGTTGCGGTTCATCCAGTAGTTGACAGTGGTCTCCCAGCGGATGCCATCTTTTTGGGTGGGTGCCAGTATCACGCCGGTCAGCGAGACTTCCACACCGCGGTTATCCACGCGACCGATGTTTGTGCGGACAGAGCCGAACCCTGTGACAAAAGGAAGTGATCGAGTCAACAACTGGTCGGTCGTCTTGCTGGTGTAGATGTTCAGGTCGCCGCTTATGCGGTTATTGAACAGTGCGAAGTTCAGACCGCCATTAAGCGTGGTGGTTTTCTCCCAGGAGAGTTTCTGGTTGGCGAGGGATGACTGGTAGATGAACAGGCTGCTGGTGGGACCAAACACTGTAGTTCCGGAAGCAACATTGGCGAGGGTTTCGTAAGGATCGATGCCCTGATTTCCATTTTGTCCGTAAGCCATTCTGAACTTAAGATAATCCACCTTGGGGAGGGCATTCTTGAAGAATTCCTCTTCGCTGATCGCATAAGCCACGGCGCCACCATAGAAGTCTGCGAACTTATTACCGGGCGCGAAAGCAGAATATCCGTCGCGACGATAATTCATCGTCAGGTAATATTTATCCTTGAAATTATAGTTCAATCTTCCAAGATAGGCCAGGTTGGCGAGTTCGTTGATGGTAGAAGACACGCGCTGGTTCGCAGGATTGCCGAGATTCAGTCCATAGTAACCAAGCACGGTGGTGCCTGCGCTGGCAAAATCTGTAGCGGAGGTACCCACCCTTGAATTCGTGCTATAGTCACGCTGGTAACCGGCGAGTGCATCGACTGAATGTGCACCGAACTTACGCTTGTAGGTCAGCAGATTCTGCATCTCCCATGTATTGGTCAGCAGGTTGGCCATGCTGCCATAAGTGCTGGCGAGGTATTTCGCAGGGTTGGCGATATCTGCGGGATTGTCGGGGTTCACGAAGTAGGTCTCGTGGCGGAAACTTCCGCTGACCAATTCGGAGCGATAGCGGTTGATGTTGACCCTATAGTTCAATCCTTTGACATAAGGAATGTCTGCACTCAGGTATCCGATGATGCGGGTACTTGCATATTTCTCGAGGTTATCGTCATACAGACCCGGGCTGTTTGCATCACCCCAGTAAGGATTGATGAGGTTGGCCGGTGTAGGATAACGGTCAAGGATACCCAATTTTTCATCTTTCCATTTATATGCATACGGCGTACCGATGGTGGCCTGCGCCATATCGGGCGGGGTACCGGAATAGTTGCGGGTGGAATGATAGAGGCTCATACCAAAATCCAGCCAGGAGGTGATCTTCGCATCCAGTTTGGCGGTGACGGTGTACTTCTTAAAATTGTCATTATCGATCACACCCTTCTGATCGAGCAGACCACCGGACACATAATAATTCACGCGATCGGTGCGGCCTGACACGTTCACGCTGAGATCGTTGAGCGGTGCGAACTGCGTGATCTCATCCAGCCAGTCGATCTGCTGGCCTGCCTTGTAGGCAATGACTTCCTTGGCATCAAGCACTTTTTCCACCGACAGGTCGGCCTGTCCGGCAAGGCGGCGGTTATCAGTCCTCCACTTGATGAAGTCTTCACCCTTGCGCATATCAGGGCGCGTCGTCCAGCTTTGAATGCCGTAGTTGTTGTTGATCGATATCTGCGGCTTGCCTGTTTTTCCTCGTTTGGTAGTGATCATGATGACGCCATTGGCGGCACGTGATCCGTAGATGGCGGCGGCGCTCGCATCCATCAGGATGTCGAAGCTGGCGATGTCCTGCGTATTGATCTCGTTCAGACTTCCGCTGAAGATGACCCCGTCGAGCACGATGAGCGGAGCGTTGGAGGCAGCGAGTGAACGCTGACCGCGGATGAGCACGGAAGGCGCACCACCTGCGACACCCACGGGTCCGATGTTTACACCGGGCGTACCCTGAATGGCCTGCAGTGGACTGACGTTGGTCATGGTGTTGACGGGCGACTCTTCGATGGAGATCTTCCGTACTGCGCCTGTCAGATCCCGGCGGCGCTGGGTGCCATAGCCCACGACCACGACTTCATTGAGATTTCCGGACTCCTGCTGGAGAACGATGGTCATCTGACCTCCCGTCTTCACATTCAATGTCTGCGCTGCATAGCCTGACATACTGACGGTGATCACGGCATTTGCTGATGCCTGTACAGTAAATTTACCGAAAGCATCGGTCGTCGCACCTTTTCGGTTACCCTTGACCGTTATACTTGCGCCTTCAAGTGCGGCACCGCTGGCATCCCTGACAACGCCCGTAATGGTTGATTCCTGGGCGATGCCCGCCAGACCGGATAGAAAGAAAACAGCGGCGATAAGGAACTTTGAGAGCCGAAGGCACAGTGGTCGACTGGCCATGCCAAAGCTCATTTCACATGGAAGCATATTCATGGATTTTTATTTATTCTCCGAAAACAGCAAGTGGACCATTTCCGTAATCAAATTAAAAAAGGTTTGAGGCGGCTTCGGCGACAAACGAGAGCGGATTCATGTACTATTTTGGCGTATTGACGTTAGTGGCGCACGAAAAGAGGGCAAAATTCAATAATCTTGGAAAGTGAAATCGGTTCAGCCATGAAACCTATCCTCTTAAAGATCGAATCTTCGAATTCGTATACTGTACGTGAACAGGTCGTAGCATATGTTAACAGCAGATACTATTACCATCCGCAAGTGGAGCTGGTATATTTTGAAAGCAGCGAGGGCATGTGCATCATTGGCGACAAAGTGCACACGGTTTCCGAGGGAGACATCTTCCTGCTCGGTCAGAATCTTCCACATCTTTTCAGGAATGACGAACGCTACTTGAACAAGAAACTGAAAGTCAGGATTATTGCCCTCCATTTCCTTCCGGAATTCTGGGGAGATGGTTTTTTGGATCTACCCGATCTCAGAAGTATTCGAACCTTGTTGAAGAAGGCCGAACGGGGCATTCTTTTGACAGGTACCACCAGGGCTTCCGTCGGAGAACGAATGAAGTTAATGGTGGAGGCGAGCGGCCCGAACAGGATCATCCTATTGTTGCAGACACTTGCGGAGATCACGGCATCAAAGGAATATGAAATGGTGCTACCGATTGGATTCCAACCAGTGATCGATCCTCAGAATGAAGATCGTATCAACGAAGTTTACTCTTATACAATGCAGCATTTTCACAAGAAAATTCACACAAGGGAGATCGCAGCCGTAGCGCATCTGAGCGAGCATTCTTTCTGTCGGTATTTCAAACACAAGACCGGCAAGACTTATACGGCCTTTTTACACGAAATCCGCATCAAGCATGCCTGCCGGATGCTGACCGAGTCGAAGCTCAGCATCTCGCAGGTCATACAGGAATGCGGATTTGTGAACTATGCGAATTTCTTTCGCTATTTCAAGTCACTGACGGGAAAGACGCCCGCCGAATATCAACGTATGAGCAACGAATCGCTTGTCAGTGAGCGATGACGGGATTGTTTGGCGTGTCGATCAATTCACCGATCACAGCGCCCGGACACCAGGCTTCCCAATCAGCCTGTTGATGTTTATTTACCGGAGCCTTCAGATGCATATCTCTGTCCATGTAGATCATCGTCATGACCTTTCTCATCCGATCCGTTACATTCGGTCCGGCACGATGATAGGTCCAGCCGGTATGGAAACTCACATCTCCGAGGCCGAAGGCTTCCACCACATGTCGGAAGCCTTTTTCTTTTAGGACACCCTCAAGAAATGCCTGGCTCTCGTCGCTGATCTCTTTGTCGCGGCCCTGCGTGAGCGATGCACTGCCGGCGCTGAATTCGAGCGGACCGAGTTCCATGGGTGTCTCCTGCAATGGGATCCACGCGGTCACCGTCCGGTCACTGGATAGCGGCCAGTAATACTGATCGGCATGCCAGGGCGTATGTCCTCCGCCAGGTTCTTTATACAGCGCCTGATCATGATAGATCCTGACACCGGACACTTCTAGCAACGCTGTAGCTACTGATGCCAATCGTCGACTGAAAACGATCTCGCGCACTGCTTCGCTGTTACGCCAGATGTTCATGATCTGCAGGAAGGCCTTTCCGTAGGTATCGCGGTCTTCCATCGCCAGATGCTGGGTATTGAGACGGTCCACTTCAGCGGATATCACAGCGTCCATGTATTCCAGTACATCGGCGGAGAGTAATGCGGGCACGCGTACGAAACCGTCTCGCTGAAAGGCTTCGATCATTTGAGAAGATACTTCATATGACGTATACAATTCCTCTTTAACATGAGATGGGATCTGTGTCATATCAGCTATTTTTCGGTTATACTTTATCGTTAGTACTTATATTTATCTGAATACAAAGTAGATCACGGCCATAACGATTCCAACCATCAACCAGAGCAAACGCATGCCCAGGGCTTCACGGCCTGTCGGCATGGCAACGGCCGGGCGATCGTCAACAATCGTGGAAGTGTCGGCCGTGCGTCCCCGTGTCATGAATGAAACAATGACCATGAAGGCGGTGAGGCCTGCCATCATGTAGAAGCAGAGCAGCATGAAATGAGGCCAGGCTCCCTTGTGTGGATAATCGATCAACTGACAGAATCCCATCGTAAGACAAAGGGCAGTACCTATGTAGAGCGTGAGTTCTGCGGCCCGCGGCGTGGCGCCTTTCCAGAGCAATCCGAGGATAAAAACAGTGGCCACGGGCGGGGCGAGGTAGGTACCCAGTGATTGACCAAGTTCGAACAATCCTTTGTCGGCACTGGCAAAAAAAATTGCGACGCCAACAGATATAAGTCCGGCGATGATGGTGACGCGCTTGCCGATCCTTGCCACTTTTTCTGGAGATGCATTTGGTTCGATGCGTTTGCCGTAGAAATCGATCGCAAAAACGGTACTGAAGGATCCGATGCCGGTGGCGACATCATTCACCACAGAAACCAGCAGGGTGGCAAGGGCCAGCCCGATGAATCCTGTTGGCAACAGCGCCTTCACCATGGAGATATACGCCTGGTCGGGATTCGCCAGGGCGGGCAGACCACCCTGCTGCACCAGGACAAAACAGATGATGCCGGGTAAAATAAATATAAAAGGCATGAAGATCTTGAGTACGGCCACAAGCCAGGCGCCGAGTTGTCCGTGCAGGATGCTTTTCGCTGCCAGCGTGCGTTGAACAACAGATTGTTCCGTACACCAGAACCAGATGCCGATGACGGGATATCCGAGCAGGACGGCATGCCAGGGATAGGTGGGATCTGTTGCAGGTCGGAAGATCGACCAGTATTCTGCAGGCGTTTCACGCAGGAGCGGCCCGATCCCGCCCACCCGGTCAAGTCCCATAAAGAGGACCATCAGAGAAACGGCCAGGAGCACGACAGACTGGATCACGCCTGTATGCACGATCGCATTTAGTCCTCCGTTCATCGAATACGAAAGGGCGATGACCACGATGATGACGGTTGAATATTGCACGGGCACACCCGTTAGCTGATTGATCACCAGTCCTCCAATGCAGAGCATAAAGCTCGACCAGATGATCAGCGAACTGAACATGGAGAAGATCGTAAAGAAGGCATGCGACCTTGGCCCAAAGCGCTGCATCAGGAATTCCGGCATCGTAGAGATCCGATTTCTAAGATAATGCGGAATAAAAAAAGAGGAGAGCAGCAACAGGAATACCCAGGCCATCCATTCGAAATTGGCGAGCACCATGCCGGTGGCATAGGCAGCCCCGAAATAGGCGACGAGCATGGACGGACTCACGTTGGTACTGAAGATGGACAACCCCACTTTGTACCAGGGCAGTGTTCTGCCGGAAAGAAACAATTCATCGGTAGATGACACATCTGCCGCCGGCTTTTTATGCCGCATGAGCATGCCTGCGGCAACCAAACCAATCACATAAGCGAGGATGACGAGACCGTCGATCAGAGAAATGTCGATCTGTGGCATATTCAGGATTTGGCTTCGGTGCGTTCACTCTCAAACTCCATCAGACTTTCAGGCGTCGGAAATAAACCATGTCCGGGTTCTGTTGGTGCCTGTAACCGGCCGGCGATGAAACTGATGGGGCGGGTGAGGATATTATTCCATGCGAGGAGTGAGAACTCGGTTCGATCGACCTGATCGAAAGCCAGTCCCAAGTGTGCGTTGATCTCGAACATAGAATTACCGAGGTATACCGGAATGTTCAACCGCTCACCCAACTTGATGCATTGCAGGGCGTAGTCGATATCCTTCCCCGTGCGGATGCCTTGCAATCCACCGTGATTCACCAGTCTTTCGAGGGAAGCAAAATCATTTACATAATCATGTCCGATGATCGGCGTGGGACTGCGTTTGGTAAGTTCCGCGAATCCATCGATGTCGTCGCGTCGCAACGGATCCTCGACATATTCGAGCCCGATGCCATATTTTTCATAGGTTTCAATGCGATTCAGTGCCGTCTGCCAATCCCATGCTTCATTGCCATCAGCAGTCAACTTTATATCATTGCCAACATATGAGCGTAAGAGTTTTAAGCGACGAAGATCCCGTTCAACATCATCAGCACCGATCTTTACTTTGATGGTATCAAAACCATCGAGCAGAAATCTTTCGGTGAGATCCAGCACTTCCTTGTCGGACAATGGGAAGTCAAGGATACTCCCATAGGCCTTCGCGTCCTTTCGACGAGCGGATGGATTGAGGAACCGGTGCAGAGGCTGTCCTTTTTCCTGTGCCATGAGATCCCACAGGGCCAGTCTAACAGATGCATCCAACCAGGAAAAACCAGAAGCGTAACCGATACGTTCGGTTTTCAGATCGAATGGATTTCTTCCACTCAAGATTGGCCACCATGTCTCTCTGAAATCTGCTTCAAGTTGATCGACATCCGGAAGCGATCGGACATACCACGCATCATGCTTGAATCGTCCCTGCCAGGCCGACTCGGAATATCCCCATCCCTGGTTTCCCTGAGTGGTGCGCAGGGCGATGGCCAAGACATTGATCACATGATAACTGCAGTTATTGTCGCCCACCGTTCTACCAAGTGGAAGGGTCAACTTATGAATTTCGAATGACTCGATCTGGTACATCAGAGCAGTTTAAATTATATTTATTTCAAATACACACCATCCTCATAATGATGGATGATATCCATGGAAGTCCATTTTTGGGTGGTATCCACCCCCGGAAGCGACCGCTGAAAATTCGACATCATCGCACCCCATTCCTTCACTTTCGGATCTACAGATACATACAGTGAGTCGAGTCGGGCCATATCGGCATTTTCAGGCACTTCGATGATCATCATCAATCGGGTACCGGCTCTCCAGATCCTGACAGATTTAATGCCAGCTGCCTTATTGGCCTTCTCTAATGCAGGCCAGACGCCCTGTTTCGAATGCAGGGAATCATACATTCGGATGATGGCAGGATCATCTACCAGACTGGTGGTCATGACCAGCTGGCTGTAACGCGTCTCAGACTCAGGACTGCATCCGAGGATGAAGATCATGAGCAGGCATGAGACGAGCATCGATGGATATCTCATATTCGTGTATGACATTAAACGGTTCACAAATAAATTGAAAATCAACGGGATCAGCCATATGCAATATGGCATTTGATTGTACTTTTTTGCCTAACTGCCATTCATGTGAAAATCAAGGCCTGAAAATCTCAGACAACATACCCTCCGCGGCCTCTGCCAACCTTTCGTCACTCAACCATAGCAGGGTCTTGGAAAGTTCTTCCGGACGAGAAGCACCCAGCACCATGCGATCAATGGCCGGACTGCGATAGACGAAGTTCAATGCGAGACCGGTCATATCCATGCCTTCACGGATGCATCTTTCGTGTAATGATGCCGCTGAGTTGAAGTCTG
>JAJTFQ010000093.1 GCA_021299955.1 Chitinophagaceae bacterium | reverse complement strand
CTACATGAAGGTAAGACAAATGGAAAGAAAACAGATCCTGACGGGCGCCCATGCGGAGATGAAGATACGCAGGCTGGCATACGAGATCCTGGAACATAACCCCGGGGAAAGGGAGTTGCTGCTGGCCGGCATCAAAGGTTGCGGACTCGTAGTCGCGCGCCAGTTGCAGTCGGTCCTTTCGGGGATCTCCAATGTCGCCGTGAAACTCATCTCTGTCGATCTCAATAAGGAACATCCGGGCCTTGTTACCTTGAGCGAATCCGTTGCGCTTGACGGCCGGGTCGTCATCCTGGTCGATGATGTCACGAACAGCGGCCGCACCCTGCTCTACGCCATGCGTCCATTTTTGGAGTGCCATCCCCGTAAGATCCAGACCCTTGTATTGGTGGAGCGCTCACATAAGGCCTATCCCATCCACCCCGACTTCACGGGGCTAAGACTTGCCACGACCATGCAGGACCATGTCAGGGTGGAAGTGGAGGGGGATATCATCACCGGTGCTTATATCCAGTAAGGCTGACTTAAAAATGTAGCAGATGCCCCCGGATGCGTCCGCGTCCGTCGATCTCCAACGCCGGGGCAGGGATCTTCACGATATTGACGACCGACAGTGCTGATCGCAGGAAGCGGTTCTTCACCGGGATCCTAGACAGATCAATATCCAATGAAAGAAAGAAACGCCGGTAACGAAGAACATCGCTGCGGTCGGTCGTGATCCCGTTATCATCTTCCCAGACATTCTCACGCCCCCCAAGCATGGTGCGTGCGCCATGCCCGACCGCGATGTTGAGCCATGCCGGCACCCGCGCCGATGGCAGAAAAGATCTGATATTAGCGCTCAACCAGATGGTCTGCCCATTGTAGTCCTTCAGGAAACGTTCGGCGGGAGAACGGCCGAAGAGTGATTCCGTCCGCTCCCTGAGCGTTGCATCGTACGCGACCGGCCTGTAACTCAGTTTCATGGCGATGCGCTGTTCTCCCCAGGAGAGTTCCTGGGAGAGAAAGAGTGCCGTCCCCGCCGTGTTGAAGATCATGTCACCCGGACTGAACCCCCATTTTTCCGAGAATCCGTCCAACATTTCCACCATGGTCAGATAGCCCATGCTGCTCAGACTTGCCGTCCAGGCGGCCTTTCGCCGATCGAGGCCCGCCCATCGCCAGCAGTCCGCCGCCACCCGGCTCCCGGCATATGTGCTCAATGCATGTCCCGCCTTGTCCATCTGCATCCATTCTCCCCAGTCATCGAATAAATGGAATCCTACCCGGTTGTATTGCGTGTACCAGGCCTGGTTCAGAAAGACAAAAGTGCCCGCTGTGAAGCTGCCTTCCAGGGCCCAGATGGCCGTGCGGCGCTGCCGGAGGGTTCGGAGAGAATCGGACATCGACTGGCCGGTCGCCTTCCACGACAGGGTTGACAGTGCGATGAGAATGCAGGGGAGAATAATGCGGATCGACCGAGGTTTCATGCGAAAACAAAAGTAGGAAATCGGCTGACCCGTCAGTGAGAACTTTTCATGAATACCACTCCATCCGCAGACTTGCGGAGTCACCGCACAATGATTAATTTTAGGCCCCGGACAAACCCGAATCATCCTAAACCACATACCATGGACGCAGCGATCCGACAGAAGGTAGATATATGGCTCAACGGCAACTATGACGAAGACACCCGATCTGAGATCCACCGCATGATGGATCAGGATCCGGCTGTTCTGGCGGATGCCTTTTACCGCAACCTTGAGTTCGGTACCGGCGGCTTGCGCGGCATCATGGGCGTGGGCACCAACCGCATCAACCGATATACGATCGGTATGGCGACACAGGGATACGCCAACTATCTGCGCAAATGCTTTCCCGATCGCGAGGTGAGCGTTGCCGTAGGACACGATTCGCGCAACAATTCACGCACCTTCGCCGAGATCACCGCTTCTGTCATGGCGGCCAACGGCATCCGCGTGTTTCTCTTTGAAAAACTCCGGCCGACACCAGAACTTTCCTTCGCGATCCGTCACCTCGGCTGTCAGGGTGGTGTCGTCTGTACCGCCTCCCACAACCCGAGGGAATACAACGGCTACAAGGCATACTGGACGGATGGAGGTCAGCTCGTACCACCACACGACAAGAACGTGATCGCCGAAGTAGAGGCCATTGCGTCCGTCGATGATGTCAAATGGACGGGCGGCGCCGATCTCATCACCCTGGTCGGAGCTGAGATCGACGAAGCCTATATGCAGATGGTCAAAGACCTTAGCGTATATCCCGAAGCCATCGAACGACAGCGTGACTTATCCATCGTTTACACGCCCATACATGGTACCGGTATTGAACTCGTGCCGAAGGTACTTGAGCGTTTTGGCTTCCGAAATGTGCATCTGGTAGCGGAACAGATCGAACCCAATGGAGATTTCCCGACCGTCGTTTACCCCAATCCCGAGGAAAGCGAAGCGATGAGCCTGGGCCTGAACCTGGCCAGAAGCCTGGATGCGGATATCCTCCTGGGCACTGATCCTGATGCGGACCGGGTGGGCATCGGCGTGAAGAATGATCGGGGAGAATGGGTGCTCCTCAACGGCAACCAAACGGCCGTGCTGGCATTTAACTACATGATCGAAGCCCGAAAGGCCAAGGGGATCGCCCGCCCGAACGACATGGTCGTCAAGACCATCGTCACGACCGACCTGATCGATACCATCGCCGCC
This sequence comes from Chitinophagaceae bacterium, assembly GCA_021299955.1. GTDB lineage: Bacteria > Bacteroidota > Bacteroidia > Chitinophagales > Chitinophagaceae > Pollutibacter. The sequence goes on along the minus strand of JAJTFQ010000093.1, from coordinate 6,367 downwards.
GCCAATGGGGTGAATTGTTACAATGTGCTGACCGGCTTCAAATGGATAGCCGAACTCATCCGAGAGAAGGAGGCGAACGAACACTACATCATCGGAGGAGAGGAGTCTTACGGATTGATGATCGGCGACAAGTTGCGCGACAAAGATGCGGTCAGTGCGGTGGCTCTGCTCTGCGAGATGGCGGCATATGAAAAGGACAAGGGGCGCAGCCTGTTCGACAAGCTGATCGATATCTATCTCACGTATGGACATTACCTTGAGCACCTGGTGTCCATCACAAAAAAGGGCATGGACGGACAGCAGCAGATCGCTGATATGATGGAGCGATTCCGCAATGAGCCCCCCCAGGCACTCAATGGCATCGCCGTGGTCAGACTCCTCGATTACGAGCGCCGCGAGGCGAAGGACCTGCGCACAGGTGCCGTAGAGCCGATCACCCTGCCGAAAAGCAATGTGCTGCAATTCATCCTCGAAGACGGCAGCAAGGTCAGCGCCCGTCCTTCAGGCACGGAACCCAAGATCAAATTCTATTTCAGCGTGAAAGGAACCCTAACTTCCCGCGATGCTTTCCACGATGCAGAAGCGGTGCTACTGGCCCGCATCCGCCGGATCATCGAAGATCTCGGCTGCTGAGTGTTGCTGAGCAATGTATATTCCCCGGACCGAATGGCCCGGGGATTTTTTTGCCCTGATCCGAGCCAACAATTCCGAAAATCCCGGACAAGGTGCCGGCGATGCATTAATTTGCGCCACACGGAAGACAATGGTCCGAACACTTCATGTAACGCGCCGTCGTTCAACCCGCAGATACTGATCATGAGACCGACAGAGGATACGTACAGGCACAAGGGATTAAGGAAGGCACTCGTGGAACAGGTGCGTTCCAAGGGGATAACGGATGAAAGCGTCCTGGATGCCATCCTGGCCGTCCCCAGACATTTTTTCCTGGATTCCGCCTTCGATAATGTGGCCTATGAGGACAGGGCTTTCCCGATCGCTGAAGGACAGACGATCTCTCATCCCTACACCGTCGCCTATCAGACACAGCTGCTGCAGGTCAAACCCTTCATGCGCGTGCTGGAGATCGGCACGGGCAGCGCCTTCCAGGCCTGCGTACTGGCGGAAATGAAAGCCATGGTGTTCTCCATCGAAAGACAGAAACAGCTATTTGAAGACAACCGCAATTTTCCGTTCCTCAGGAACTACCCGTCGCTGCGTTTGTTTTTTGGTGATGGTTTTCAGGGGCTGCCCACATACGGGCCATTCGATCGTGTACTCGTCACAGCCGGTGCACCCAATATCCCTGAAAAATTGGTTGAACAACTCAAACCCGGTGGCATGATGGTCATCCCCGTCAACGACGGAGAAGCTCAACGGATGATGCGTCTCACAAAACGTACGGATGGCACACTGGATGAGGAACGCTTCGATACTTTCCATTTCGTACCCATGCTTGAAGGAAAGCGTTGATCGATCGAAAAGAAGTCAACGAAAAATAAATATAAAAGCCCGGCGATATCGTTTCGCCGGGCTTTTATATTTATTTTAAATCCTCACAAGGATCACTGCTGCATGCTCATGCCTTCCTGCATGCCATCCATGCCGCTGCCATTGTTCTTGCGTTTGAACAGCGATACATCGAACTTGCCGAACCGATAGCTGAAATTCAGTCGGAGTACCTGCCAGTCGCGCCGGCGGCTGAACTCCTGTACGAAATAGGTCGACTCGGAATAGGTGCTGTACACCCTGGAACGGAACAGATCGTTCATACTGATGGTCACTGATCCACGCTTCTCTTTCAGGAAGTCCTTTCGGATGGCAATATCAACACCGTAGTTGGGATTCACATAACCCTGCGCTGTGGTTTGAACGAATCCGCCCCAGCCACCGCCGCCGCCGCCACTACGTCCTCCGCTGCGTCCGCTGCCACCGCTCCAGCTGGAGCCGCCACTGTTACCCTGCGGCAGGATGGAACGACTGCGGTAGTCACCACTGAGCTGGATGCTGAAATTATTCGGCAGCTTGATCGCGGCATTCATCTTTCCGAAGAAACTGTTCATATCGCTGCTGAAATTCTGACCGAGGTTTCCGCCGTTGATGGAGGAATTGTAGAAATTCAGGTTCGTGGTCAGTTCCAGCCAGGAAGTCACCGGATTCTTGGAAGTGAGTTCAACACCGTAGGCCTGGCTGCTGTTGGCGTTCACATACGTATTGATGATCACATCCCTGCCAGAGATGGGGTTTGCTTCCTTGAGCTGGTAGCGTGTGATCAGGTTGCTGCTTGTTTTCAGGTATACCGATGCCAGCAGGCTGTGACCTTTTGCGAAACTCTTCTGATATCCCATTTCCAGGGAATTGGTGAATTCCGGGATCAGGTCCGGATTGCCCCGGCTGATGTTTAGGGAGTCCGTGTAATCCACAAAGGGTAGCAACTGGAAGAAGCTCGGTCGGTTCACCCTGCGTGAATAACTGAACTGGATGTCCTGCGTTTCGTTGATCCTGTACGTCACGAATGTACTGGGGAACATACTGAACGGGAAGGAGTTTTCGAAGCTCGAATTGTTCGTCAGCAATGTGCCCTTGTAGCGGGAACTTTCCACGCGCATACCCAGCTGATAGGTGAGCTTCTTGCCGATGATGTTGGAATAGGTGCCGTAGGCTGCCAACACCCGATCGTTGTACTTGTAATTTGCATTGATGGCAACGATCGGTATGAAGTCATTCAGGGCGAAACTGTAGATGTAGTTCAGATTCTCGCTCTGCACATCGCGGATGGCAGCTCGAACACCAAGTTCCATCTTCGACTTCTCTCCAAGCGGGTTGGTGAAGTCAACCTGCATGGTATAGAACTGGTTCTCTCCCTGGCCGTTCTGCTTCTGTGAGATCGGACGACCCTTGGGACTGTTGGTCAGGTTGTCGTAATACTGCGTGTTGAAGGCTCCGTCGCTTCCGTTCTTGCTATAGTTCACATTCAGATCGGCGGTCAGTTCCATGCCCGATTTCTTGAACAATTTCTTGTAGCCGATGGCCGGTCCGATGTTCTGAAAATTGGAACTGAAACCGGTACTGCGTTGCGACAAAGTGGAAGCTTTCCCCGAGGCGCGAAGTGTATCCGTGAGAATGTCGAGGATATCTTCGTTATCGAAGGTACCCTTGACGAAGTTGCCGGAGATGGTCAGCGTATTTCGGTTGTTGATGAAATAGTCGAATCCAGCCCTGCCGAAGGCGAAAAACCCGAGATTTTCTGAACGACTGTCCTGGTTGTACTGGATATAAGGAATGGAGTAGGTCTCCAGACGATCGGATTGACCCTGGCTGATGGACTTGCGCTGGTTGAACATCCCGCTGACGAACATGTTCACCTTATCCTGCTTGGCATTCAGATCGCCACCCAGGTTGATCATTGCACGGGAGTCGATGCCCGTCCGGAGATTACCATTGTAGCCCGTCCGGCGATTCTTTTTGAGCACGATGTTCACGATGCCTGCCATCCCGCCGGATGCATCATATTTTGCGGAGGGATTGGTGATCAATTCCACACTGGCGATGGCATCTGAAGGGATCTGGTCAAGCGTCAGCGTGGTCGGTCGGCCATCCACGAAAATCGTGGGGGAGGCGTTGCGCAGACTCACATTTCCGTCGATGTCGACATCTACGCCCGGGATGTTCCGCATCAGTTCCGTGGCCGTTTGTCCGGTCGATACCAGGCTCTTCTCCACATTGAAGATCCGCCTGTCCACTCCCATCTGCATGAAGGGTTTTGTACCCACGACCTTCACTTCCTCCAGTTGCTTGCTGTCTACTTCGAGTTTGATGTCACCAAGATCTTTGTCAACCTTGTTCATCATCTGACTCATGTCGCCACCGGGAGAGAGCTCGAATTTAACGGGCTGGTCCACGGCGACATACCCGATCGCAGTGATCCGCAATTTGAACTGTCCCATGATCGGGAGACCCTCCAGGCTGAAATCTCCGTTGGCTTTGGTCAGTTGGCCGGAAACGACCACATCCTTTCTCTTCTTGGAGACCGTATCGAAACGGTTCTGTATCAGCTGAACGGAAGCAGCGTCAACGCCTTTCTTGGTTTTGTTGTCGATGATGCGTCCGTAGAAACGACCCATGTTCATGTTCTGCATGCCGCCTCCGCGGTTGGCGACCCCGGGAGGGATCTGGGCCATGGTGTAGATACATAGGAATTGAAATGCAATTAAAAATCCTTTCTTCATCAAACTTGTTTTGATTTGAGATGCTTTATAAACCCCGAAACTTGTGATAAGTTCGGTTTGCGGGTCAAAAGGTCGAAAATGAAGATGGACGGATGTTAACCGAGCCAGACCGTGATCGCCACCTGGACCAGGCCTATGATGAATCCAAGTACACCTCCGAGGATCTCGACAAAACGGAATTCCCTGGACATGATGGACATCAGGATCTCCTCCAGCTTATCGCTAGAGAACCCTGACACCTTTTCGGTAACGATCTTCTCCAGGTCGAGTTCGGATTGTAAATGTCCCATATATCGCTTCATCAGGATGGGGAAGAGCGTTTCCAGTTCGTTCAAAAAATGTCCTTTCAGTTGCGAGAGGGTCTTTTCTCCGATGAACATCGAAATCACCGGAAACACATCCGCCAGTTTGTTCCTGAGAAAATCATCCACATGGGTTTCCACCACAGGCATCAGCTTCTGCAGATTTTCGGGTGACACGATCTTCTGTTCGATGTCACTGAATGAAAGCAGTTGGTCGCTCACGAGTTTGCCAAGCTTCACCGCAAACTGTTCCTGGCGTTTTGGGAAGATCCCCTGTATCGTCATGCCCGCCAAACGATATGGCTTCCGCGGATGGAAAAGCATCTTGATGGCCACCCAGTTTGTGACCCATCCGATGAATCCGGAAATGACCGGGATCAGCATCAACCATGGACTCATACGTTCACTCAGTTTATGATCTGCAAAGAAACGATAACCACCGGCCATCGTAAAATCTCTTTTTGACAATTCGTTTCGATTTTCGTACATTTGCACTCCCGCGACGGGAAAAATGGAGGGTGTAGCTCAGTAGGTTAGAGCATCAGATTGTGGTTCTGAGGGTCGTGGGTTCGAAACCCATCATCCTCCCCCAGAAGCTTCCGGACATCACCGGAAGTTTTTTTTTGCCCCATATTAACAAAATCTTCGCGTCCCTTTTCCCCCTGCATGCCTCCGATAGCGGCTTTTATGTTTATTTTTGAACATGTCCTTCAAAAAAATTGCAGACATGATGTTTTCACGTAAATCCCTGCCCGTGCTGGCCGTACTCCTGCTGGGCGGTCTTCTGTTCGCCGTCAATACTACCGGACTGATCAATCCGCCCGACAAGTACCAGCAGATCTTTCAGGAAGTGACCGAACTGCTGGAGGAGGCGCATTTCAGTCCCAAAAAGATCGATGACGCATTTTCGAAGGCCATCTTCCGCAAATATCTGGCCGCCCTCGATGATGACAGGAACATCTTCCTGCAGTCAGACATCCGCGAACTCAAAGCCTATGAGACCCGGATCGACGATGAGTTGCATGGTGCACCGATCCAGTTCTTCTATGCCGTTGACCAGATCTATCAGAAGCGTCTGAAGGAGGTATCTGAGATCTACAAAGAATTCCTCAAACAGCCTTTCACATACAACGTTGCCGAGACCTTTAATCCCGAGCCCGGTGATAACGACTACCCCGCCAATGCCGCCGCCCGTCGCGACCAGTGGCGCAAGCGACTGAAGTACATGTGCCTCGATCGCTATGCAGACCTGCTCGATCAGCGGGATGCCGGCAAGGGACAGAAGGACTTTGTGGTGAAGACTGATGCACAACTTGAGCAGGAGGCCCGTTCCCGTGTGCAGACGATCATGGAGCGCAGCTTCCAGCGCAGGAATGTCAGATTCACGGAAGAGGAGCGGTTCAATCTCCTGGTCAATACCGTGACGGAAACCATGGATCCGCATACCCGCTTCTTCCCCCCCATCGAAAAACGGTCCTTCGACGAACAGATGAGTGGTCGTTTCTACGGTATCGGAGCATCTCTGCGAGAAGAGGACGGCACGATCCGCATCGCTTCGCTCGTCACCGGCATGCCCGCCTGGAAATCCGGAGAATTCGCGGTGGGAGACCAGGTCGTGAAGGTCGGACAAGGGGCGGATGAAGCCGTGGATGTCAGTGGTTTTGAAGTTGAGGATGCCGTGAAACTCATTCGCGGAAAGAAGGGAACCGAAGTCAGGCTCACCCTCAGGAAGGCAGACGGCTCCGTTAAGATCGTCAGCCTCATCCGCGACGAGATCGTCCTGGATGAAACATATGCCCGCAGTGCCATCGTGAAGCAGGACGGCCGGAGAGTGGGTTA
>JAJTFQ010000092.1 GCA_021299955.1 Chitinophagaceae bacterium | reverse complement strand
AACAGTCCGCCGTCGGCATTCTCGATCAACGCATAGAGTTTATCGGGATTGGAGGGTGCCACGGCCACGCCGACGATGCCCCAGACGCCTTTGGGCAGTCCCCTGGATGCCGTCAGTGACGTCCAGGTCTCCCCGCCGTCGGTGCTTTTCCAGAGGCCGCTGCCATCTCCGCCGCTTTCCAGGCTGTAGGGTGTGCGGATCACGCGCCAGGTACCGGCGTAGAGCGTATTCGGATCAACCGGATCGAGCACCAGGTCGCTGGCGCCGGTCTGGTCGTTGACATAGAGTGTGCGCTTCCAGGTCCGTCCGCCATCGGTCGTCTTGAAGACGCCGCGTTCGGTATTCGGTCCGAAGAGATGTCCCACGACGGCAGCCCAAACGATGTCCGGGTTCCGGGGGTGCACGACCAGCCGGATGATGTGCCGGCCGTCTTTCAGTCCGATGTTGCGCCAGGAGCGGCCGGCATCATCGCTTCGCCAGACGCCGCCGAGGCCTTCGCTGACGTTGCCGCGCATGGTGTTCTCCCCTTCTCCGGCATAGACGATCTGTTCGTCGGAAGGGGCGATGGCTACGGCACCGATGGTGCTGCCGAAATATTTATCGGATATATTTTTCCAGTGGTGACCGCCGTCTGTCGTCTTCCAGACACCGCCGCCGGTGGCGCCGAAGTAGAAGGTGTTGCGCTGGCGCAGGCTGCCGGCTACTGCGGCACTGCGGCCACCGCGCCAGGGGCCGACGAGGCGGTAGTTGACCCCGGAGAGGAGGACGGAATCTGTATTGGGAAGGGGCGCGGCTTTCGGAGCACGCGGCTGGGCGGACAGGCCCGGACAAAGCGCGCCTATGAGGGCGATGAGGATGAAGTTACGCATGCCATGAAGTTACGACTTGGCATGAAATACAAGTGGATCACCAGGATGGGGTGTGGGCAAAAAAAATCCCCCGCTTGCGCGGGGGGCCTGGCAACAGCCACCTCGTTTTCACTTGGCCTAAGGGTACGGACTAAATCGGGCCGGATCATTTGGGGCCGTGCTCAGGAATGCGGATCGGGCAGGACCCGTTTGGGTAACGGGATCACCTGCAGGTCATGCCGCAGAGATGTTTCTTTGAGTTGTTGTCGTATGCTTAGGAGTGACCGATGGTCGGCCGGGGTGTTTGTCAGATGATGTTCAGCTCCTGACGGATGCGCAGCTTGTGCGATTTGCTGACAGGGATACTAACGCCTTTGACGATCAAATTCGTATCCTGCAGGTCATCAACCTGCGACATATTTACAATGTAGGAACGGTGTACTTTCAGAAATCCCATCCCTTCGACCCTGGACTCGATGTTCTTGATGGTGTTATGCGTAATGTATTTGCGTTGTTGGGTCACAAACCTCACGTAGTCGCCCATACTTTCGATATACAGGATGTCCCTGCCTTCGAGGCGGATGAGTTTACCATCGACCTTGATAAAAATATGATCTTCCGCCGGCTCCGGTACATCGGACCTGGCGATCCGAAGTTTTTGCACCGACTCCAGGAACCTGTCGTAGGTGAATGGCTTACGTAGATAATCTGTCACGTTGTACTGAAAGGCATCATAGGCGTATTCCGTCTTGGAAGTGGTAAGGATCACCTGTGGCGGATATTCCAGGCGATCCATGAGCTCGAAGCCTGAGATACCGGGCATCTCGATGTCCAGGAACATCACATCCACCCGATGTTCATCGAGGTAGGCAAGCGCGTCTTCGGCATTCAGGAAATGAGCGGAGATGCCTACGGCACCGCTGCGCTGGCAGAATCTCATCAGGATGTCTGCAGCTGGTTTAAGGTCTTCTACGATGATCCCTTTATGCATCATGCCCTCAAGCGGTTGAACTCGTTGAGCTTCTGGCACTCTTTCCGGGTCAGGCGATTGGCATCACACATGATCTGGCGCAGATAGTGCCATGCGTTCTCCAATTCTTCCATGCGCCTGTCGGGGACACAGCGATCTTCAAAATGCTGTACGAGTTCCTGAACGAACAACAATCCCATGTACCCGAAAACGGGTTTCATGCGATGAATGACGCGTCTCAGACTTTCCGTATCCTTCAGGATGACGTGGAGGTCGGCCATAGTGATGGATTCCTCCAGTTGATCCAGCGAAGAGAGGAATATTTCCTCTGCCATCTGTGTGTCACCTGCGTAAAGGTCTTCCAGGAATCTCACGTCGAATCCCTCCGAAAAGCGGTAGGCTGAAACTTTGATCGGGTCCGTCATGTGTGCAATTTTTGGCGTTCGCGTATCGTTCAGTGTAGGTCGTACCGGCGTCTTCAGGGCGCCAACCGTATCCAACCCCATGAAAACGTACATATTGGATCTCATAGTATCCATTCCCAGAACATTTTTGGAGAATGGGATACAGACGGAGACGCCGCGTGATCTGCGCAAGCGCATCCTCCGACTGAATCTCTTCCTGTCATTCTCCCTGATGGTGGCCCTGACGGGGCTCGTGTTCAGTTTCGTCAACCAGCTGTTCATGAGCGCCATGGCCCACCTGGGTGCGGTATTCCTCATTACCGTCGCCTTCTTCCTGGTGAAGGACGGCCATATCAAGGCCTCGAGGATCGTCGGTATCCTGGCGATCAACCTGCACGTGCTGGTCATCAGCCATCTTGAAGGCTACCGGTCAGACACTCACCTGCTCATCTTTCCCCTGCTGCTCTCACTTGTCTTTGTGACCGATATCCGCAGATCCTACGGCGGCATCATACTGGCAGGCCTGGCGACTTTGTCCACCATCCTGCTGATCGTGTTGTTCATGCCGTACGAAAACACCCTGCAGAAGATCCCGGACGCCCTATACGAGGATCTGCAACACACGAACCTGGCGATGTCGCTTAGCCTGACAACGATCTTCGCCTTCATTATTCATAAGACGCTGGACAACCATGAACTTAAGATCATGGAGGAGATGAGGCTCTCCGAAACGATCTATGATACTTCGCTGGATGCGGTTTTCATTGTACTGGCGGACAACGGCCATCTGATGGGGTGTAATATCCGGGCGCTGGAGCTCTTTTCGATCGGGAAGAAACAGGATGTGCGCGGGCTTCCGGCCGAGCGAATGCTGGGCATTCAGATGGCACGCAGGCTGGAGACCTACAGGATCGGCGGAGAGGGACAACCTTCCTGGTACGGGAACATGGAACTCGCCCGTCCGCAGGGGGCTCCGTTCCACGCACATGTCAATCTCGTGCCGTTCCTGCATCAGCAGCAGCGGTATATCAAGATCAGCATCCTCGACATCACCGAGATCAAGTCGGCGGAATTCGAGATCATACGTGCCAAGGAACGGGCGGAAAAAGCGACCCGGGTGAAATCCCGGTTCCTCAGCATGATCAGTCACGAACTGCGCACGCCGCTGAACGGGATCGTCGGCACCACCGAACTGCTGATGCAGGAAAAATACCTGGAAACACAAAGGCCATACATGGATGTGCTCCGACATTCATCCGAACACATGCTCCGGCTGATCAACGACATCCTCGACTTCAGCAAGCTGGAGGCCGGCAAGATGGAGCTCGAGAAAGCCCCGTTCAATCTGAGTGCGTTCATTTCCAAGGCCGCAGCTCCCTTTGTACACGACAACGGCACCAATGTCCCGCTCAGGCTGGAGATCGATCCGGCACTGGACACGGAGGTCTGTTCCGATGAACTGCGATTGAATCAGGTGCTGAACAATCTGCTGTCCAACGCCCGGAAATTCACGCCGGAGGGGCATATCACCCTGATCGCCCAACCAGAATCCCGCACCGACACTCAGATCCGGGTTCGATTTGCCGTCAAAGACACGGGCATCGGCATCCCTCCGGGAAGAATCAATAGTATTTTCGAACGCTTCACGCAGGCGGATGCGGAAACGACCCGCAGGTTCGGAGGCACGGGCCTGGGCCTGTCCATCAGCAGACACCTCGTGGAACGTATGGGTGGGTCTTTGAATGTGCAAAGCAAGCCCGCCGCAGGCAGTGAATTCTATTTCACCCTCTGCCTGGAAATAAATATAAAAAGCAGGGAAAAAGAAATGCCGGTACTCCTTACCCCGACGGCTTCCCTGCAAGGACTCAGGGTCATCGTCGCGGAAGACAATCCCGTGAACATGATCGTGGCGCGCCGGTTCCTGCAAAAATGGGATGTGGAAACGATCGAGGCCCGCAACGGCCGGGAACTCGTCGAAATGTATGGGCGCACAACCGTCGATCTGCTGCTCGTCGACCTCGACATGCCCGAGGTGGACGGGGTGCAGGCTGTCGCAGAGATCCGCCGAAGAGATCCCATCATCCCGGTCATTGCATTCACCGCCGCCATCTACGAAAATATTCATGCAGACCTCAGGATGAAGGGCTTCGATGATTTCGTACCGAAGCCCTTCAAGCCGGAGGTGTTATATACCAAGATCCGGGATCTGACGGGTTATCGCGACTTAGCGCCCTCGCGGTAAAGGCTTGACCGCAAGGGCGCAAAGTAAATACAAAGGATCTGACGATCAGCGGAGTTTGGCGAATTGTGTGAGTCCCTCATCCAGCTGGCGGCGGAGTTCGCGAACCCTGGCCAGCTGTAGGTTGGTCGGCGCCTGTTCGTTGTTACAAACTGCCACATATACTTCTGTGATCCTCTCCCGCAATCGCTCCTCGTCTGCGAATACGGAGGTCTGCTTCGTGGGTACCAGGGTGCCGCGCAAGGCTTCCAGACTGTCGATGGAGGCCTGCATCCGGCGCTTATCTTTGGCACGGGTGATCTTGGGCAGGCTGTCCGTGTACGACTTCTGGCGAGCCATGATGTCCGCAACCAGTTTCGCGAGTTCCTCATGCATGCCAAAGAGTTCCATGGCCGTGCGGTGTTGAAGTTCGCGGTCTGCAAGGGTGAAGGTCGACTGCGCATCATGCACCAGCGTGACCGGTTGGGTAAACGACTTTGTACCCACCTTCAATGTCGCTACATAGTCACCGGGAAGCACCTGCGGGGCGATGAACCCGCTGATGTCGCGCTTCGTGCTTCCACCCGCCGTCTTCGGCGGCGTGATCCGCTGATTCCAGTAGATCCGGTTGATGCCTTTGCGGGCGGATCCCGGGAGGGATTGGATCAGTTTCCCGGATTTGTCATGAATTTCGAGTTTGACAACGCCACTGGTCAATCGATCCTTCAAATAGTATTGAAAGGCAGGCAGGGCGGGCGGATTGCCTGCCGCAAAACCACCGTTCACGACGGAGCCACCGCCAAAACGACCGGTGGTCAGGGTTTGTGGCGGGGCCGGGAAGAAGTGGATATCGCGACCGGAGAGTTCACCCGGCAGGTTGCGCAGCGGCGAAATATCATCGATGATAAAAATTCCGCGGCCGTGCGTGCCCACGATCAGATCATGGGTATTGGGATGGATCTGAATGTCCCGCACCAGGGCCATCCAGGGGATGCTGTTCTTCATCCGGAACCATGATGCACCGCCATCCAGGGAGGAGAAAAGCCCCATTTCCGTGCCCAGGAACAGCAGATCCTTGTTCACACGATCCTCGCGGATGCGATGCGCGAAGCCGGTGAATTCAGCACTTTCCAGCCGCTTCCAGGTTTTCCCCATGTCGGTGGAACGGGCTACGTAGGTACGATGATCCCCGTACATATGATGATCGAAGGTGGCATAGACCGTCTGCCGGTCGAAGGCAGAAGGCTCGATACTGCTCACCCAGGCCTGAGACGGGATGCCGGTGCCGGCCAGGTTGGCCGATACGTTCGCCCATGTCTTTCCGCCGTCGGTGGTGATCTGCAGGTTGCCGTCATCGGTTCCTACGCAGACGATGTTTGCATCCAGCGGAGATTCGGAGATCGTGAAGATCGTCGTGTGGTTTTCCGCAGATGTGACGTCCGCACTCAATCCCCCGCTGTTTTCCTGTTCCTGCTTGCGCGGATCATTGGTGGTCAGGTCGGGCGAGATGCGTTCCCAGCTTCTCCCCTGATCTTTTGAACGATACAGGAACTGCGCGCCCACGTAGAGGTTTCCCGGATCGGCCTGCCCGGTGGCGATCGGCGTATTCCAGTTCCAGCGGAGTTTCGGCTCGCCGGTGCCCGGCTGTGGCCGGATGCTGACAGATTTAAAGGTGCGTGTATCGATGCGGTTGACATCCCCACCCTGGGATTCGGCATACGCGATGTTCGGATCGCGACGATCGGGGACCACCCAAAAACCGTCACCACCGTACATCTCTTTCCAGTCTCCCACGCCGATGCCGCCCGGAGATGCGGAAGGACCGATCCAACTTCCGTTGTCCTGCAGGCCGCCATAAATACGATAAGGCTCGTGACGATCCACATCGACATGATAGAACTGCCCCACCGGCAGATTCTGCATGAACATCCAGGTACTCCCGCGATCCATGCTCATGAACACACCACCATCCGTACCCAGGAACAATTGATTGGTATGGGTCGGATTGATCCACAGCGCATGATGGTCTGCATGCACATTGGCCCCTTCATTGGATGCTTCCGCGAAAGAATATCCTCCATCACTCGAATAGGCAAAGGCATAGGCAGGGCGATAGACCCGCTTCGGATCCTTCGGATCAATGACCAACGTACTGAAATAGAAGGGACGGGCCACTACATTGAAGGTAGCGCTCTGCTGCTTCCAGCTTTCGCCTCCATCGGAAGAGATGTACAATCCCGTCTTGGCAGACTCAATGATCGCGATCAGGTTTTCCGGTGCGGAGGGCGCCATGGCCAGGGCCACGCGGCCGTAGGGCTTCGCGGGCAATCCCTTCTCGAGCGGACGCCAGGTCTTGCCGCCGTCGACACTTTTGAAGATGCCACTGCCGACACCGCCTGACTCAAAGGAAAAGGGCGTGCGCCGGAAGGTCCAGGTTGTGGCGTACACCACGTTCGGCTGCTTCGGATCGATGGATATATCTGCACATCCGGTACGCGGATCGATGTAGAGGATCTTCTCCCAAGATTTCCCGCCATCCGTAGACTTGTACAGGCCGCGATGCTGACTGTCATGCCACAAAGGACCGGGAGCCGCCACGTAAATGTTCTGACTGTTGGACGGATCGATCACGATCTTCGCGATGTGTTCCGTACTGTCGAGCCCCAGGCGCACCCAGTTATCTCCGCCGTCGGTCGTGCGGTACAGACCATCCCCTACGGAGACGGAATTGCGCATATTACTTTCTCCCGTCCCGACATAGATCGTCTTGGGATTGCGTTGATCGATGGCCAGCGCGCCAATACTCTGGCAGTATTTGTCGAATACCGGCTTGAAAGATGCACCACCTGTCTGGGTCTTCCAGACACCGCCGCCGGCCGTGCCCACATATAACGTCTTTCCTTCATCCTTCTCCACGCCTTCGATCGCGGTGATGCGTCCGCTCATGGAACCGGGGCCCAGTGCACGCGCTTCCATCATACCGAAGATGGATGAGTTTAATTGCGCGGAAGCAGAGCCGGCGCAGCTAACAAAAAGTGAAATGGCAATGAATGACTGTTTCATATGATGATGATGCTTTAATCCATATTCCTAAACTGCGATGGCAGCTCAAAAAAAGACCCCGATGCAGCCATTCAGATGGAATGGTCAAACCGGGGTCTTGTACGGGCGCAAGCAGAGCGCCACTTTTAATGAATTACTTTTTCACTTGAAACACGGCCGGATCGATCGTGGGATTGACCTGAACCTTGGTAAAGTTGACGGGTGCAGGTTGGCTGCTGTTCTCCTGGGTCATGGCATAAACGATGCCACCCTCGAGCTTCTGGAAATTGCTCATGTTCATTGTGAGGTCAACTTCCTGACCGTTGGCGGTCATTTTGGAAGTACGACGCACAGCATAGTGATTCTTGGTATCAATGAAGTAAGTGGAACTGTTGCCACTCTTGCGGGTGAGCTTCAGTTTGTAGCATTCTGCACCGTCTACATCCTCCTTACCCAGGAGTTCTGCCGTGTGGCCTTTCTCCTTGTAATCAAGCAGGTCGCCCTGGATGTCGAGTTCATCGACACCGGCCTTCAGCTGCTCGGCCGGGATCGCCTCGGGTGCTGTCTGGCCCATGAACGGCATAAAGGTCCAGCCTTCCTTGTCGGTCATGACCACGTAGCCTTCCATGTTCATTACATTGATGACCTGCTTCATGGCCTTGTTGTGTACCATGTAAAGGGTGACGGCCACATCCGTTCCCTGGACACTGAGACTGGCTTCAGCCTTGATGGAGTTGACTTTCTTCCAGTTATCGCGGCCACCGATGGCATCGATATGTTTGGCGATCACCTCGTCTACAGACTGAGCAGAAGCGGAGGCGAACAGCAGGACTGACGCCAGCATCGAAAAGATGGATTTCATGATTCTGTGTTTATGTGTTGTTTGATTTGACGAATTTGTATGAACCGAAAGGATCAGTTGCCCGGCTTGTAGAGTTTTGCGTCGACTTCCTTATTGACTTCCAGTTTTTCGACATTCTGGGAAGCCCCCATGCCCTGGATGGTGATCGTGTACGGGAACACATATCCTTCGGGCGTTTTACGATGATCGGAATAGTCTGTCACCATCTCCGCTTCCGGGTTGCGGGCTCCACCGCCGCCGCCGCCACTGCCGCGCATGAAACCACCGCCTTTCGTCTTCGTGCGGACAATGTAATAGGTCTTCGGATCGATCAGGTAAGTGATCTCCCGACCGGCGAACATGGTTAGTTTCACGACATGGCAGGACGTTCCATTCACATCTTCCCGACCGGCAAGTTCAGCCTTGTGACCCTTGGCGGCATAGTCGACCAGGGGACCGGCGATATCCATTTCGGTTTTCATACCCGCCAGACGATCTGCCGGTACTGCTTCAAAAGTACCGCCGTTGCGGGGATTGGAATTCCAGCCTTCCTTATCGGTGACGATGCTGGTCATCTGACCCATGCCGAATGCGATCTCTCTGCGCATGAGTTTGTCCTGCACCTTCCAGATCTTCGAAGTCACTTCATTCCCATTCTGCATAACGCTGATGGATTCCATGTACATCGACTTGAGCGCCGCAAGTTTATCCTTGCCGCCGATGGCTTCGACATGGGCAGAAACGACTTCATCCACCGTCTGTGCCTGACCTGTGAGGCCGAAAAATAAAGCCGTGATGGCTATGAACAGTTTTTTCATCTTTATCGCCTTTTGTTTGACCGGATCCTCAAAATTAGGCGCTCACATGCTTACGACGTGTGTTAATTGTCATCCAACGGATAACTTTATGTTATGATCGGTCGCACGGAACTACAATATATTACAGGCATGGTCGCGGATTGTTTCAACCAGACCATCCATCCCGCAGAAATTTCGGTCCTCGACGGCCGGATCACGGCTATTCGAAAACTCCCGGTGTCGGATCTGCCTGCAGATTCGCCGGTCATCATCCCCGGTTTCGTCGATGCCCACATCCACATCGAGAGTTCGATGCTCGTGCCCTCTGCCTTCGCGCGGAT
>JAJTFQ010000091.1 GCA_021299955.1 Chitinophagaceae bacterium | reverse complement strand
GGGATGACAGGAGGTTATCTTGGATCGTTCCCAGCTGGCTGGATACCGGGGCGTTGATCCGGTTGAGGATGTTGCGGTCGGCCAGCCATTCGGGTGTCTGGAAGATGTGGCGGTTCAGGAAGGCGACGGCATCCTTCTGCATGTTCCGGGGGGTGGCTTCGAAGACGACACCATCCTGTTCGGCCGACTTATAGGTTTCGTAGTAACCGCCGACGTTCCGGGCCACGTGGTTCAGATAACGCTGGAATTGGCTGGTCACGGCGCTGTACATCTGCGCAAGGTTCCGGTATTCATCGGCTTCCTCGCGGGTCCAGGTCAGCAGGTTGGGTACGATGCGTTTGAGGTTCTTGATGCCGTACTCACTCGAGGTCATGGAGTTGTCGCCCAGATCTTCGCTCTGTGTGCGGGGGTCGGAGCTGTTGCCGGACTCATAGGTACCGAACCAGATACGCGGGTTCTGACGGTAGCGTTCGATGAACTTGCGGCTCAGGATCTTTTGCTGTTCTTCTTCATCCTTGCCGGCCACATGGCCGTATCCCCACTCGATGGCCCACTTGTCATAATCGCCGATGCGGGGGAACAGTCCCGTTCTGGAGATATTGTCTTCCGGCTGCGCCACGTAGTTGAAGCGGGCGTAGTCCATGATGGAAGCGGTATGTCCGTTGGCTTCCACCCAATTCTTATCGCGCAGTTTCTCCACGGGGGTCTTGCTGCTGGATCCCATGTTGTGGCGTAGTCCGAGCGTATGGCCAACTTCGTGCGAAGACACGAATCGGATCAGGTTCCCCATCAGTTCGTCGTCGAAGGTCATTTTCCGGGCACCGGTATCCACGGCCGCTGTCTGCACGAAGTACCAGTCGTGCAACAGGCGCATGACGTTATGGTACCAGCCGATATGGCTTTCGATGATCTCGCCGCTGCGCGGATCATGGATATTGGGGCCGTAGGCGTTCTGGATATCGGAGGCGAAATAGCGGATGACGGAGAACCGGGCGTCTTCCAGACTCATGGTGGAGTCGTTCTCCGGCCATTCCTTGCCTATGATGGCGTTCTTGAAACCGGCCTTTTCAAAGGCGGCCTGCCAGTCGTTCACCCCCTGGATGAGGAATGACCTCCATTTCTTCGGGGTGGCGGGGTCGATATAATATATGATGGGCTTTTTGGGTTCCACCAGCTCGCCGCGTTTCCATTTTTCCATGTCCTCGGGTTTGGGTTCGAGGCGCCAGCGGACGATGAACTGGGATTCTTCGACTTGTTGCTGGTCATCGCTGTAGACGGTGTAGTCATCTGCGAAGTAACCTACACGGGAGTCCGTCAGCCGCTTGGCCATCGGGTTCGAGGGCAGCAGGATGAAGGAGGTGTTGGTTTCCAGGGTCACCGATCCGGCTGCCTGTGCGGCCGGAACTGAGGAGGATGGGAAGGGTGAGCCGCCGCCCATGGGAGAAGAGGGACTGGCAGAGAAGGTCTTCACCGTCCGGATCTCTGTGTTGATCGGGAAGCTGTGGATGCTTTCGATATATGAGCGATCGGACATGATCCCTCCCAGGTTGAAGCGTCGCTTCTGCATGGAGTTGATCGATACGGGCTGGTTGTCGCCTTTGAAGAAGTCGGTCACGTCGAGCACCACACCGGAAGAGTCCTTTCCGGCGGATTTCACATCAAAGGCGGCAGCGATAGGGTCGAGGTTCGAATTGCGTACGGCTTTGTAGATCGGTTCGGTGGAGTCGTTGGCCACGCTGATGACGGTGACGACCCGCATGAATACTTTGTTATCGGGGCCTTTCTCGAACCTGACGACCTGTTGGTTGGCGAGTTCGCCGCCGTACACGCCGGCGCCGCCTGCCACGCGGGAGAAGCGGGTCACGGCCATGACCTCACGCCCGAAGAGCGCATCGGGGATCTCGAAATAATACTTGTCATCCACCTTGTGGACCGTGAACAGGCCTTTGCGGGTGACGGCCTTGGCGGTGATGACATCCTTGTAGGGCTTAGGGCCGGGCCGGGAGGCGGACATACCGGAGGCTTCACGGGGTGCAGCGGCCGGTGCGGTGGTCGAAGCCGGGGGCTGGGGCGCATCTCCGGGCGTTTGCGGCCGGCGGGGCTGTGCCAGTGCGGCCGATGAGGCAAGGATGGCGCAGCATGTCCAGGCCATCAACCGGGACGAACTCGAATGAAAGATCATGGTTTGTTTGATTTGTAATGAAGTTAGGATGAAAGCTGGGATCCTGGTAATCATGCAAGTTAAGGCCGGTTGACGGAATTGTTGAACGGTTTACGGGTAAATGATTTTACCCGCATCGGGGCTCCCGGATCCGGGGGGGCTTGATACTTGCCAACTTTTTCCTATTTTGGGACCGAACTTGTTAAAAAATTATTCAGACAACTCCTTGGCATCAGAACATTTTTCATTAGAATTGTGCACCATAAACCAAGCTTGCAAACGAAACATCCCTAATTTCTAAAAACAAAACGTCATGGCTGAAACAAAACCGGCTGCTAAGGCACAAACCCCCGTTCAACCGAAGAAGAGCAGTAACATCATTTCCTGGCTGGCGCCTGTGCTTTGCATCGTCGGCGGTTACATCATCTGGCGCTTTATCCTTGGCGCAGAAGAGGGCTTCTCCAAGCCGGATACGTCTGGTGGATTCTGGCCCAGTCACAAAGGTCCCAAAGGTGCATGGTATCGTATGTATGAGGGTGGCATCATCGTTCCGCTGCTGATCGGTTGCTTCATGATGGTGGTCGTGTTCTCCATTGAGCGCTTCATGACCATCAGCAAGGCTACTGGTTCAGGTTCCGTCGCTGAGTTCATCCGCAAGGTTCAGTATCACCTCGCCAACAAGAATGTTGACGCCGCCCTCGCTGAGTGCGACAAGCAGAAAGGCAGTGTTGGCAACGTGATGAAGGCCGGTCTTAAGAAGTACAAGGAGATGATCTCCGAAGGCGAACTAAGCACCGATCAGAAGATTGCGGCCATCCAGAAAGAAGTGGAAGAAGCTACCGCCCTCGAACTCCCCATGCTGCAGAAGAATCTGGTGTTCCTGTCCACCCTTGTGTCCCTCGGTACGCTGATCGCGCTCCTCGGTACAGTAATGGGTATGATCCGTTCCTTCGGTTCACTCGGTGAGGAAGGTGGTGCCGGTGCAGCGAGCGAACTCGCGGTAGGTATCTCCGAAGCATTGTATAACACGGCCCTGGGTATCGCGACCTCCTCCGTATCCCTGGTCATGTACAATATCTTCACCACCAAGATCGACGCGATCACCTACGGTATCGACGAGTCTGGCTTCACGCTGACGCAGAGTTTCGCTTCTCAGTACAAATAATGTTTCCACTTTTTTGTGGAAAACGAGCGTACATGAATCTTAACTCCTAAAGTGTAATCATGCCAAGTGTCAAAATAAAGAAGCATCATCCGGACAACGACATGACGCCGTTCGTGGATGTGGCCTTCCTGATCCTGACCTTCTTCATCCTGGCGACGAAATTCAAGCCGGAGGATGCCGTAGAGGTCAAGACACCGGGTTCGGTCTCCTCCATTGCGGTGCCGGAGAAGGATGCGTTCATGGTAACGGTCGACAAGAATGCGCGGGTATTCGTATCCATGGATAACGCGGAGTTCAAGCAGATCCTGATCGATAACCTGAACAAGACCCGAAGCCTCGGACTCACACCGGCTGAAATGAAAGCCTTTGTCGATGCTCCCAGCGTGGGTGTGCCGTTCAGTCAGCTCAAGGGACTGCTTCAACTGGATGCTGAAGCCCAGCAGAAGGTAAACCAGCCCGGCATCCCCGTGGATTCCACCGGCGGTGAACTGAACTTCTGGATCCGTGACGCCCTCGTGGCCTATTCCGGACGAAAGCTCAGTCTGCTGATCAAGGCGGATAACGACTCCAAGTATCCCGCCTTCAAGCAGGTGCTGAACGCATTCAAGAAGAACGACCAGAATAAATTTTTGCTGATCACAGCGCCGGAAGATGCCCCGTTGGGCACCCCGCTGTACGAGACCCGCCAAAAGCAGCTCTCGGCACCGTCCGGCGAGTGATCAACGCAAACAAACGTAATCAACCAAAACATCAGTTATGGCAAGTTTGGATTCAGGCGGAGATGACGGCCACAAAAAAGGACCCGGCGTCAAGAAAGCCAAAAAGATGTCCACCCGCGTCGACATGACGCCCATGGTGGACCTCGGCTTCCTGCTGATCACCTTCTTCATCTTCACCACGACGATGGCGCAGCCTACGGCCATGAACCTGTTCATGCCGAAGGATGTGGATAAGCCGGATGACCAGAACAAAGTGAAAGAGACCGGAGCCTTCACCATCCTCCTAGGTAAGTCAGATCAGGTGTACTTCTACGAAGGCATGGATCCGACAAAACTGCAGGCCAGCAATTTCAAGCTGATCCGCGAGGAGATCATGAAGAAGAAGCAGAACACCAACCCGGAAGACCTGGTGGTGATCATCAAGCCTTCAGAAGATGCCACCTACAAGAACACGGTGGATATTCTCGACGAGATGACCATCAACGAGATCAAGCGCTATGCGATGGTGGATATCACAGAAGACGAGTTCAAGCTCGTCAAGCTGACAGAAGCCGCCAACGGGATAAAATGACGCCTCTTTTTATGGAATTTCCGATGCACCGCATCTAATCATTAAAAGTATTATCATGGATGTGAATAAAATTCTGGGCGCCGACCTCCTCGACATTGTGTTCGAGGGGCGTAATAAGGAGTATGGCGCCTATGAACTCCGCAGCCAGTACAAGAAAAGGCTGACCACCGCCATGTTGATCACGGCATCTTTGATGCTGTTACTCGTCCTGGGTTCCTTCATTCTGAAAACCGTGTCCAGCCAAAAAGGAAAGGTGGAAGTGAAGGAGGTACAGCTCGAGGAGATCAAACAGGAGGAAAAGAACGAACCGCCGCCGCCACCGCCGCCGCCCAAGCCACCGGATCCCCCGAAGGTGGAAATGGCCAAGTTCACCCCACCGAAGGTTGTACCTGACGAAGAGGTGAAGGAGGACGAGAAGCCGCCGGAGATCGAGAAGCTTGAAGAAACCAAGATCGGAACTGTCAACCAGGAAGGTGCCAAGGACGAAGGTGTCGTGGCTCCGCCCGTTGAAGATGCCGGCGGTGTCATCGAAGCCCCGAAGCAGGATGATGAAGACAAGGTCTTCCAGAAGGTGGAGATCGATGCTGAGTTCCCCGGCGGAACGGCCGGTTGGACCCGCTACGTAACCCGCGAGATCGAGCGGAACATCGACGAACTGCAGGACGAAGGAAAGTCTGGTACTGTGGTGATCCTCTTCATCGTGGATAAAGAAGGCGGAGTGAGTGAAGTACGCGCGCTTTCTTGTAGTGAAGCCGGTGTGGCCAATTGCCTCGGTGCCAACACCAAGCTTGCTGAGATCGCCGTGAATGCCATTCGCCGTGGTCCGAAATGGAAACCCGCCGTTCAAAACGGACGTAACGTGAAAGCGTACCGCCGTCAGCCGGTTACCTTCCAGCTCGCAGAAGAATGATCATTTCTTAAAGACATAAAATGCCGATCCGCCTGGATCGGCATTTTTTTTACCCCACATTTCAGGGGTGGATCATTTTCTGCGGGAAGACTCGCGGACGATCAGCCGGGTCATGTAACTCTTGATCACCGGCTTGAACGGGCCGGTGGATTCGATCTGGTCGATCAGCAGACGCGCGGCCATGCGTCCCATCTCCAGTACCGGCTGGCGGACACTGCTCAGGCCGGGATGGATCATGGCAGATACCGGTTCATCATTGAACCCGACGATGGCCAGTTCGTCCGGAATGGCAATGGATAGTTTGCGCGCCGCCTCCATGACACCGATGGCTACCCGGTCGCTCACCGCAAAGATGCCGTCCGGCCTGTCTTTGCCTTTCAACAACCGCATGGCGGCCCGTTCGGCCGACTTGGCCGTAAACTCACAGTGCACGATCAGTCCATCTTCCACCTTTCGTTTGTGTCGGTACAGGGCCATATTATAGCCGTCCTTTCGACGGCTGCTGATCAGCAATTCCTTGGGGCCGGCAATGTACGCAATACGTCGGCAACCTGTCTTGATCAGGTGCTCTACGGCGCTGAATGCGCCGGCGATGTTGTTTACAAAGATCTTGGAACAACGGATCTCATCCGATACCCGGTCGAACATGACCATGGGCATGTGTGTCTGCAGGTCCAGCAGATGGTTTGTTTGCCGGCTGTGCTGGGCCAGTGAGATCAGCACTCCGTCGACACCGCTGCGCTTCATGTCATTTACATTCCTGATCTCCTTCTCCTCGGATTCCATCGACTGGCTGGCGATCATGGTGTATCCTCGGGCCGAAGCCTCCTCTTCGATGCCCTGCAGGGCCTGGGCAAAGAAGTTGTAACCCAAATTCGGTACAATGACACCGATCGTCCGGGTTCGGGCCTGCAGCAGGCTCAGTGCCGCCTTGTTGGGCTGGTAATTCAGCCGCTTGGCCATCTCCTGCACTTTCTGTCGTGTCTCCTCACCGATCTCGGGATTTCTTTTAAGGGCCCGGGAGACCGTAGAGGGCGAGACATTGAGCAATCGGGCAATGTCCTTGATCGTGATCTGTTCCATATGGTTTTAGCATGTCTGCAGGATGCGGGCGACCAGCCGTCGATGGATACCATTTCAGCCCGTCGCAACGCCTTCGGCGTCAGGAGACAACACCTCTCAGCAGTCCAAGGTTTTTGGAGATGCTAAAAGGTTTTAATTCTCTCCTTCTTAAAGTTAACGCAGGCTTGTAAATATCCCTCACACATACAACGCAAACGTTTGCGTTTAGATTTCAGGAACGTACGCAGCTTTCGTATGCTTAATTCTGCCCATATTTACGTTAGCATAAACGTTTATGCAATGTGCATGGACGTTTGGCGACCATCAAACCTAAAAACGGCTATATGAAAAGAATGAAGAGTACAAAGCTGCATGTACGGCCCTTGTTCCGGGGCTTGTTCATGGTTCTCCTGCTCTGGGTCCAGGGTACGACCGCCCTGCTGGCGCAGGATCAGGGAGTCAGGGTCACAGGCTATGTGACCGGAGAAAGTGGAGAAGCCCTGGCGGGGGTGGCCGTTCAGGTGAAAGGCGCAGCCAACAAAGGAACGGTGACCGGCAACGATGGTCGGTTCACACTGATGGTTCCGACTGAGAAGACCGTGCTGGTGCTATCTTCCGTGGGTTATCATCCCCGCGAGGTGGCGGTGGCCGGGAATCTGGATATGACCGTAGTGATGCAGGCTTCTGCCGGAAGCATGGCGGAAGTGGTGGTCGTGGGATATGGTACCCAGCAGAAAAAGACGCTGACCGGTGCGGTGGCCACCATCAAGGCTTCCGAGATCAATACGACCAAAAGTACCAGCGTAGTGAGTAATATTCAGGGAAAGATACCCGGCGTGCACATCCGTCAGCAGACGGCAGAACCCGGACAGTTCAACTCCCTGGTGAGCATTCGTGGATTCGGCACGCCGCTGCTTGTCATCGATGGCGTACCGAGGGATAATATGTCGGATTTTGAACGCCTCAACCCGGAAGATATCGAGTCCATTTCGGTCCTGAAGGATGCGGCCGCCGCGATCTACGGGATGAACGCCGACAACGGGGTCATCATCGTCACCACTAAAAAGGGACAGCGCGGCCAGGCTCGTTTTGCCTATTCCGGCTATTATGGGTTCAAGCAGCCCACCAGCATGCCGGAGATGATGGATGCCTTTACGTATCGCAAGATCCGGAACGAGGCGCAGAAGAATACCAAGCTGGCGCCGCTTTACTCGCAGTCGGAACTCGACAAGTGGGCCGCCGGTAACGATCCGCTCTATCAAGACTATGATTGGGTGGGCAACACGCTGCGCGATTTCACCGCGCAGCAGCAGCATAACCTTTCGGTGTCCGGGGGTAACGATAATGTCACCTACTACACCAGCCTGGGTATGCTCGCCGATGATGGTATCCTCGTCAGCGATATCCAGCAATACCGCAAGTACAATTTCCGGACAAACCTGACGATGAACCTGAGCAAGAACCTCAAGGCCATCGCCACCTTCGCAGGAAAGGTAGATAACAATAATGGTCCGGAGATCTCCTATTTCTGGCTCTTCAAACCGATCATCATCGCCGACCGGGCCATACCGCCCATGGTTCCGGGCACGAACTTCGTGACCCGCATCCCACCGGATTTCACGAATCCTTATGCGCTGATGACCGAATCGATCTCCGGCTACGAGCGTTATAAGAACGTACAGTATCAAACACAGCTCGAACTGCAGTATGATGTACCCATGGTCAGGGGTTTGAAACTTGGCATACTCAGTGCCTATGACGGCAATAACAATCACTATTCCAAGCTGAGCAAGGCATACAATCAATATGACCTCCTGACCCAGGTGCCGACACTTCGTGGTCAAAACCGTTATCAGAGCTCGATGAACCAGCTCCAGCGGATGGTGTCGCAGGCCACCATCAATTACAAGCGGACGTTCGGTACAAAACACAATGTGGCAGGAACCGTGGTCGGTGAGGCCCGTAACATTCGCAACGATGTGATCGGTGCCATCCGATTCTATTCCGATGTATACACTTGGGACGTGCTCGATCAGGGCAGCCGGACGAATATGGAGAACAATGGTAACCGCGTCGTTCAGAAATATCTTTCGCTCCTGGGGCGCTTCAACTACGACTACGACGGAAAGTATCTCCTTGAGATGGCATTCCGTCGCGATGGTTCCTATCGCTATGCGCCTGACAAGCGTTGGGCTACCTTCCCCTCCGCATCCGCCGGCTGGCGTATCTCCGATGAAAAGTTCATGCGGAAGTATGCCAACGTCGTCAGCAACCTGAAGCTTCGCGCTTCTTATGGAATGATGGGCGCAGACGCGGGCAATCCGTTTGAATACTACCTGGGTTACAGCTATGGCGCTGTGGATCGTGGCTATGTTTTCAATAATGGCATCCTCACGGCAGGCATGGTGCCCCCCGGCGTGCTGAACGAAAACCTGACCTGGATCAAGACCAACACGGCGAATATCGGTGTTGACCTGACCCTTTGGGATGGCAAGCTCGGCGTTGTGGCCGACTGGTTCCAGAAGGACCGCAATGGCCTGCTCGCCACCAAGCAGCAGTCCGTACCGAACACCTTCGGCGCCTCCTTCCCCCAGGAGAACATCAACAAGGATCAGGTGCGCGGTTTCGAAGTGATGGTATCCCATCGCAACAAGATCGGCCAGCTTAGGTATGAGGTCAGCGCCAACATGACCTATGCCCGGAAATACCTCGTCTATTCCGAAAGAGCGCCCTACGCCAGCACCATGCAGAAATGGAAGGATGCCTGGGGAACCGGCGGCCGTGTCCTTGGTCGCGAATGGGGTTATCTGACCGATGGCCGATACACCGATATCAAGCAGTACGCCAACGCGCCTCTGCTGGGCGGAGCCCTGGGCAATTCCATGATGCTACCCGGTA
Organism: Chitinophagaceae bacterium; assembly: GCA_021299955.1. Taxonomy (GTDB): domain Bacteria; phylum Bacteroidota; class Bacteroidia; order Chitinophagales; family Chitinophagaceae; genus Pollutibacter. Next base: position 195 of record JAJTFQ010000091.1, on the reverse strand, counting down.
GCTTCAGGGTGCAGGATGTGGACGGTAACGGTATCATCGATGGTAATGACCAGTTGCCGGATTTCTGGAGCGGTCAGTACCAGGGATTTGCAGGCAACCCACCGCTGCAATATGGCGGCATGATCAATCTGGGATATAAGAACTTCGATCTGAACATGCTCTTCCAGGGTGCAGCCCTGTTCAGCATCGTACAGA
>JAJTFQ010000090.1 GCA_021299955.1 Chitinophagaceae bacterium | reverse complement strand
TTCATGAATTCATACATCCTACGGTACATGCGACTGATAACATCCAGCCATAGTAACCTCCTGGCGATCTCATTCCTCTATATCGCCTCGGGACTCGGTCAGCAAAGCCGGGATACCTCCCTGCTCACCCTCTATTCGAAGCCATCCTATTATAATGTGGTCACGGACTGGAACGGCGATGTGTATGCCGGAACCACGGAAGGCGTGTATCGGATGGATGGACCTACGCCTGTCAGGGTCAAGGATTGGAAGGGGTACTTAAAGATCGACGGCCGGGGCAGGATCGCACAGGATTCCAATGGAGTAAGATTCCACCAGCAGTCTGCCTTGTCCCATCTCCTGCCCTTCCCGGATGAAAAAAAGAATGAGTATCATGCAGGTCGGGATCCGTATTTCTATATCACGTCAGGTGGACGCATGCATGTGTACGAGGTGCGGCCGTATGGATACCTATACCGTAATCAAAGTATCCGGACCATCTCCAAAAACTTTGTCGGCACCTACTCAGGGATCTATTACCGCCAGAAGTTGATGCCCGCCCCCTTCCCGAAATTCACGGACGGCTACATCCGGGAGTGGAACAGAAAAGTGTTCATCTGCAGATACGGACTGGATGTATTCGACATGAAGATGCTGGAAGGCCGCTTGGATGGTATCCGGCCATTGCCCGTGGAAGGCGGCGATGACCTGCCGCCCTGTTGGGATATCAGGTTCACGGACACAGTCGGGCAGTACCTCGTCGCCAGTGGCAACAAGCTGGTGATTTTGGACAGCAATCTGAAAAATAAACGGGTGGTCTACACCGGAGAAGGTGATGCGGAGGTAGTCATCCTGAATGAAACACCGACCGATCATTCCATCAGCTTTACACAGGGAAACCGTTTATTCAGTTATAACGCCACTTCCGGTACGGTCAGTTTTCTGACAAAGGCGGATCAGCCGATCCTGGATGGGCATACACGGCCCCAGGGGGAGATCCTGCTTACGGGTGATGCGTTTCTTGAGTTGCGTGATAATTTCAAGATCGAGCGTAAAGCAACCGTTGAAAAGGCCCACACCCTCCTGCAGATCGGTGAAATGGAGTATGTCATTGCGTCCGACCTGGGACTTTTTTATTACAACCTGCAGAATAACCGGTTGTCCACCCTGATCCCCAATGTGGAATTCAACCGCAGGGCACTGCATCTGGAAGGCCGAAAACTGTATGCCGGCAGCATCAACGGATTATATGTGCTGAACGTCGACGAACTTGATTATATCATTTCCTTTCATCAGCGGATCAGTCAGCCGGAGCCCACGAAAACGCCCTCCTGGGTGGTCGCAATGCTGGTGGTTTTGGTGGCCGGATTGATCGTGGTCGTGTTGAAGTACAGAGGCCGTGTACGCCGCATGGAACAAGCACTGGAAGCTGCTCAGGAACCTGAAGTCAAAACACGCCTCACCCGGGAAGAGATAGAGACGTTCATCAAGGATCATCTCACCACCTCATCGCTGAAGACAATTGTTACCCATTTCAATACCAATACCTCTATGATATATCGGGTGCTGGAACCTGAAAAGCCGGGAGATCTGATCCAGAAACTTCGTTATCAGCAGGTGAAGGTGCTGAGGGCAGAAGGGAAGACGGCCAAGGAGATCGCCGTGTTGACCGGGTTGAGCTAGACCTATGTTCGGAAGATCTGGAAGAAAGATTGACCGCGATTAACCGCGAGGAAACGAAGGCGCTAAGATCCCTGCCTTTTCTTCGCGCCCTGGCGGTAATGCTATTCCTCAGGGCTTGAGCACCGTACGGCCGATCTTTACCCGCTCTATGTCTTTACGGTCGAGCCATTCCCGGCGCTTACCACCGGTGGCAAAGAGTTCAGCCTGATCGTCGTAATAGGGACTCAACGGGTGCCCCGACTGCCCGGTGGGATTGACACTGAAGCGATCGGATGATCGACCAAAGTCGATGATCCGCCTCAGAGCCGGGCCACTGCTGACCTGGTACTCTCCGGTCGAATCGAGCGAAAAATCGAGGTTGTTAATGGTCTCCTGGCCACCAGGGACATCGTAAGGTCCAACATTAAAGAGTATCGGTCCGATGACCGGAATAGCGCCCAGCGGGTGTTTGTGTTCCAGCTTGTGCACCAGCTCCCAATACCATTCTTCCATCTCATCTCCGAGCTGGTTTTCGAGTCTGCAGGCCGCTTCGTCAAAGGCTTTGGTCAGGATCTGAGCGCGGGTTTCTCGTTGAGGGGTCAATGTATTGTCCCACCACCTGGAGCTGTCATTCAATAGCAGCGAACGGGTATTGCGTTTGAGGGTTAGACTTTGAAGGAATGACTTGAATGCCTCATGCCCCAGCTCATCTCTTACAGCATCCCGATAGATGGTGTACAGGTATTTATAAAAGATCGTGGGTTCGACATCTGTCAGTTCGTGGGTACCATCCCACGCGGAAAGGGCGTGAAATGGCCCCATCGCCTCCGGCCTGAGTTTAGTCGTATCGATCAGCGGCATGATCTGCAGGATGATCTCCGGAAATGTCGAGCTGGTGTGATCGTTGATCACTTCGCGCATGGAGGCTTCTGTCCAGTCGTTCCGGTCGTTGAAGATGAGTGCTTCGATCCGCCTGGCCCGGTTGGAAGGAACATAATAACCGGCTATGGGGCCGCTACCCATATCTTCCGGCTGGTTATTGGCGGTGTACAACACGCCCCTGGCCGGATTAAGGATCTGCGGATTCATGTCAAAAGGCAGCCAGCCGGTGGGATCATCTGCACCGGACGCCCCGTCGAGGATGAGGTTGGGATTGACATGCGCCGGGCGAATGGGGAGTTTCCCGGCCGCCCACCAGGCAATATCTCCGGTGGTATCCGCCCACATGATATTTAGTCCGGGGGATGTGAGCAGGCTTACGGCGTTCCGGGCTTCAGAAACGCGATCAGCATGGGAGAGTTTATAGAAAGCCTGAAGATGTGTGGACGGGAACTGATCGTGGATCCACCACATGGAAATCGGGTCGGTGTATTCACGAATGCCGTCGAAGGCTCCGTTGAGGATGGGACCATGCCGGGATCTCTTCACTTCCAGCACCACATCCTCCCCGCCCTTTACCTTGATGATCTCCTTCCGGACCTGCAGATCTTCCCAGTGATCCTTGTTCCAGACCTGATTGGCATTTTCCGGATTCAGTTTTTCGCGGTAAAAATCCATGTCGTCATTCTCGAACATGGTGATGCCCCATCCGGCGGCATCATGGTGGCCGAGCGCAGGCACGGGCGTACCCGCCAGGAAATTCCCGTAGATGCTGAAGCCCGGGCATTCGAGATGTGCCTCGTACCACACGGAGGGCTGTGCGAAGGCGATGTGTGTGTCATTGGCCAGGATGGGCTTACCGGATTTCGTCTTTTTTCCGGAGACCACCCATCCATTGGAACCGTTATACGTGGGATAGGGCAGGTTCCGGCCGAGATCCCCCGCTTTGTCGGCCATTTCCAGGAAAACCATTGCCAATGTGCTGTCGGCCTGTAATCCCCCGGGCTGGACCGGGATTTTCCAGCTGCTGTCCGGCCAGTTGCTGAAGATGTCTTTCAGGTAATCCGTTCCCCATCGGCTGGCGATCGTTGTAGCCACGGCCTCGGCCTTGAAAGCTCCGGTGAACGTATATCCCATGTACGAGATGATCACTTCGATATCTTCCATGGAGAAAGGAGTTCCCTCTATTCCCAGAACGCTGAATTCAACCGGTTTCTTTCCGTGTGCCACGTAGTGGTTTACCCCGCGCAGATAGGCCAGCGCAGCCTGTACATGCGGGCGGGTGCTGTCCTGCATCAGATTTGCCACGCTCGTGCGGGCGTGCTGCCGAAATCCCATGGTGCGAAAAAACCGATCTGTGGACAGGGTCTTTTCCCCGAAGATCTCCGAGAGCCTGCCATCTGCCAGCCGGCGGATCATCTCCATCTGGAAGAGCCTGTCCTGCGCATGTACATAACCCAGGGCCATGAACAGGTCACGCTCATTGGATGCATAAATATGCGGAACGGCATGATCGTCGAAAAATACTTCCACCGGCTTAGACAGTCCGGGCAACCTGAGTTCGGCATTGTAATCGGGGCGGGAGGAGCGCATCCAGAAATAACCGACCAGGCCGGCGATCAGCACGAGCAGAGAGAGTCCGATGATCAGGTTCCTCAACAAACGCATGGGGCGAATTTGAAAAATGAAGGGATGGTATGTGCCTGTTTTCCGCTAATGATCGCTCAGCGGATAATCAGCCACAGGTGGGTTGGCCGTCATTTTTCACAAGATCGGGATGGAACCGAAAAATATACCCGATTCCTGCATAATGCAATAGGATGACCCTATTTCCTTACATTTTTCGATGATTGACCCGGTCCTGATCACTTGCTCCAATGAAAAGTCAGGCTATGGGTACCCTCCGGCAGGCCAAGTTTCGAAATGGCGGCATTGCTGAGCCGGGCATGCAAACCCTCGTTTTCGCGGATCGGGGGAAGGTCTCCGAGCACCTTTGCGTAGATCGTCGCACCAGCCGCAGCATCAGTGATCTTCACGATGGTTCCGGGCTCCACTCCATTCATCAGCACATAGTACTTCCCGTCATTCCACCCGCTGGTGCTCTTGAAGGAAGCGCCCATGCCGGTGACCGTGACAACCTGGCCTGCCCGGGCCTGCTCAATGAAGAGTCCGGTGAAAAATCCAGTACCTGAAGGCAAGGCCGAAGCCTGCTCCGAACGTTGTGCGGGTGTTGAAGCCGGCGGATTGATCGGCTTGACGGGTTCCGATTTGGAAGCAGGAGGTACTTGCGTGGTGGGTGCGGGTGTGTTAACTGGTGCAGCGGGTGCGGGGACCGGAGCCACCGGCTTGGACGTGAGTCTTGGTTCAGCGGTCGTAACAGGAGGCGTAACCGCCTGTCCGGCGAAGGCCGACTGACTTTTCTTCACTTTCAGGTAGCCCACCACGAGCCGCATGCCAGGTTTGATGGCATCAGATGGCATATTGGTCATGCGCTTCACGGCATCCGAACCGACCTTATTGTACATCTGGCCGATCCTGTATAGTCCTTCTCCCTGCCGGACAACATGATACACCGGGATGAAGGCTTCATCCGCCGCCGGTTTATCGGCTTGTGCGAAGTTGTCGGCGGTAAGCGGAATGTCCAACGACTGACCGATGCTCAATGGTTTGTCGATGCCCAGTCCGTTGGCGGAAGCAATCTCCACTGGCCGCAGATTAAAGTTACGTGCCACGCTGTACCAATTCTCCTTGGCGACCACTTTGTGTCGGATAATGGGATTCCCGTTTTCGATAACAGCCACGGGACCCGTCTGTGCAGAAAGGCTGAAGCCGGTCGCGACGCTCAGGAGAAGGGACAGCAATCTCATCATGGTTTTCAAGTTATATGGACCGGCATCATCCGGAAATCTGAGATAAGGTAAAAATATGAAATTCAATCCATCCGCAGCAGTCTCCCAACTTATACGGGACCGGCAGAGCGGATGCGCCAATCCATCGGATAATAATTATTCGCCCGATGCCCAATGGCTTTCAACCAACCCAGCGACAAACCCTGGTAACGCACCAGGTTCCAGCCTTCGTTTGCTTCTGAAGGGAGGATATTCTCCCGACGGAGGTATCGAAGGGCATCCTCATCAGCAAGTTCAAGACCCGGAAAATCATACCTAAGGGCAGTTGACAAAGCGAGCTCATGCTCGGGGTTCAATCTTCCCTTCATGATCTTTCCGAGGAGCAGTCCGGATTTCCGAAGTGATAGTCCGGAGGCCAATACCTGTTGATGTCCGGCGAGTTCCTCCGGAATGGCCATCCAGCCTTCCGTATGCTCCCGATACAAAAACCGTTCCGAATGCTCCAGCCAGTCGCCCGCACCCGGCATGGGTTGTGTCGACCACACAGATCTTTTTCCCGGTTCCGGCGAAGCCGTCCCCTCTCCTCTCCGCTTGCGCAGGCAAGCCAGGAAGAAGCCCTCTCCCGCCCGCTCACCTGGATAAAAACGATACCCTGCCGCCCCGGTTTTCTGTGAAGCGGAAGGATGGATGCCCCATCCTGGCGGCACCTCCATGGGAATGGACTCCATGCCCATGTCTTCCACCAGCCAGTCGAGTACGTCTTCGTTCTCAGCCCGGGAATAGGAACAGGTCGAATAGGCCAGGATGCCGCCTTCCGCCAGCGCCGGCAGGGCATCCGCCAGGATCCTTTGCTGACGCTGGCTGCAGAGTTCGACGTGGCGGGGCGACCATTCCTTCACCGCCTCCGGATCCCGGCGAAACAATCCGCTGCCACTGCAGGGCGCGTCCACCACCATGACATCAAAGGACTCCGTCAGCCGGCCAATGCGGGCAGGATCATCCTGGGAGATGAATACCTTCGGCATTCCCCATTTGATGGTATTTTCATAGAGCACCGGAACCCGGCTGCGAATGATCTCGTTCGATAGCAAAGAAGATATAAAAGACAGCGAAGAAAGATGTGTGGATTTCCCGCCGGGAGCGGCACAGATATCAACGGCACGGAGTCCGGTCATGCTGCCACATACTAACGTTAACGCATAACCGAGAAACATGCTGGCTGCCTCCTGCACGTAATAGGCTCCGGCATGAAAGGCGGGATCGAAGGTGAAGGCCGGTCGGGGTGAAATGCCCCGTGCATCCGGGCACCAGGGAATTTCAGTGACGTTGAAAGCGCCGGATCGATCCCGGCAAATGCTGTTCAGTCGCGCAGGTCTTTCCTCCGCCGGGGATTTGACCGGATGAAACCGGACAGAGGCTATCGAAGGAATATCGTGATGTGCATGCAGAAACTCAGCACGGTCAAAGCCGGGCAGGCCTTCAAGCGCGTCCAGCAATGCCGTCGGGATCTGCTGCATGATCTCTTGTCCGTTGGATCAGATGCTTTTCAATTCAGACAGCAGGTCCTGCAATGCCTTTTTGGCATCTCCGAAAAGCATCGAGGTGCGCGGCTGGAAGAAGAGTTGGTTTTCGATGCCGGCATAACCAGGTTTCATGCTGCGCTTGTTCACGATCACCGTCTTGGCCTCTTCCACTTCGAGGATGGGCATGCCATAGATCGGCGAGGCGGGATCTGTCTTGGCGGCAGGGTTCACCACGTCGTTTGCACCGAGTACGAGCACCACGTCGGTTGTCTTGAACTCCTCATTGGCCTGCTCCATTTCCAGGAGTTTGTCGTAACTCACGTCAGACTCAGCCAGGAGTACGTTCATGTGACCGGGCATACGGCCGGCGACGGGATGGATGGCATATTTCACTTCGACGCCGCGGGCTTCCAGGGTCTTTTCCAGTTCATGGCAGACATGCTGGGCCTGGGCCACTGCGAGTCCGTAGCCCGGCACGATCATCACCTTGTTGGCATAGGCCATGACCATAGCGGCGTCGCTTACATTTATTTCCTTGTAGGTACCTCCCGTGGTACTTTGTACTGCTCCTGCCTTGGCGCCGCCTCCGAAGGACCCGATCAGCACATTCAACAGCGAACGGTTCATCGCCTTGCACATGAGGATGGTCAGCAGGGTGCCTGCTGCCCCCACCAGGATCCCCCCGGTGAGCATCACCTGGTTGTCGTACAAGAATCCGCCACAGGCCGCGGCCACACCGGTGAAGGAGTTCAGCAGGGAGATCACCACCGGCATATCAGCGCCACCGATGGGCATCACAAAGGATACGCCGTAGAGGAGTGCCAGCAAGAGCAGGAGGTGGAAATACCAATACATATCTCCGGGAAGGCCAACGACCATCCAGGTAGCGAGACCGGCCACCAGCAGGATGGATATGTTGTTAACGACCTGCTGACCCTTGAAAGCGAAATCTTTCACCTTTCCGTTCAGCTTGCCCCAGGCGATCATGCTGCCGGAGAAGGATACCGATCCGATGATCAGTCCCAGTAGAATGATCAACAGTTTCATGCGATCCATGAAGACCGGATCCCCGCCTTCGGCATGCCAGAGGTGATCGAATTCCACGATGGATATCAGCGCGGCGCAGGCGCCGCCCATCCCGTTGAACAAGCTCACCATCTCTGGCATGGCGGTCATCTTGACCTTCTTTGCCGCCAAGGTGCCAACGACGGCTCCGATCAGCAGTCCTCCGAAGATCCATTCGTAATTTCCGAGCGGTTTTCCGTCGGAACCTTCGTACAGAAAAATGGTGGCAAAGATGGCCAGACCCATGCCGGCGGCGGCGGTAAGGTTGCCGTTTCGGGCGGTGGCGGGATTGGAGAGCATCTTGAGGCCCGTGATGAAGGTGACGGATGCCAGCAGGTAGATGATCGTCAGGATATGCGCTTCCATGATATTATGTTTTCGACAAAGACTCCGGAAAATCGAAGTGCGTCGTTATCTGCAATTATTTTTTCTTACGGAACATCTCGAGCATGCGGTCGGTCACGACGAAGCCGCCCACTACGTTCAGGGTTCCGAGCACCACGGCCAGGAATCCCAGCACCAGGGCGGGGATGTTATCAGAGGCGGCCTGTCCCATGACGATGATGGCACCGATGATCACCACCCCATGGATGGCATTGGCGCCACTCATGAGCGGGGTGTGCAGTACGCTGGGAACGCGACCGATCACTTCGATCCCCACGAAGATCATGAGGACAACGATGAACACCATCTGCTGGTGTGCGGAGATCCATTGGAGCAATTGAGACATGGCCTTGAAATTTATATGGTCCGGAAGACAAATTCAGTCGATGGCGTACACAGGTCAGGCCGGTACACGGGTTCCTTTTACCAGATCGTCGTTGATATCCGCGTCGATGCGTCCATCCTTATCGATGAACAGCGACAGGAAGTTCACGATATTCTTTCCGTAGAGCCGGCTGGCGTCGTATGGCATGGTACCGGGCAGGTTCCCATTACCCACGATATGAACACCATTGTGTACTACTGTCTCCCGGTCTTTGGTGAAGGGGGTGTTACCACCGGTGGCCGCCGCCAGGTCGATGATGACGGAACCTGTGCGCATGCTGTCCAGCATATCTTCCGTGATCAGGATCGGGGCTTTTTTACCGGGGATCTGGGCCGTAGTGATGATGATATCGGATTTCGCGATGCTTTCGGCGATGCGGGCCTGCTGGCGTTGTTTGTATTCTTCTGTTTGTTCGACGGCATATCCACCGGCGGCGGAAGCGTCGGCGGCGCCTTCCACTTCCACGAATTTGGCACCGAGGCTCATGACTTCCTCCTTCACGGCGGGTCGGGTGTCGAACACTTCCACGACGGCACCGAGGCGTCTGCCGGTAGCGATGGCCTGCAGGCCTGCCACGCCGGCTCCAAGGATGAGCATCTTGGCCGGCGGGATGCTACCCGCGGCCGTCATGAACATCGGGAAATATCGTCCGTAGGTATTCGCAGCCGTGAGCACCGCCTTGTAACCGGCAATGTTGGCCTGGCTGCTGAGGACGTCCATCGACTGTGCCCGGGTGGTGCGCGGAAGGCGCTCCATGCTGAAGACGACCACACCGGCATCGGTGAGGGCCTTCATCTCCGCAGGATACAAGAGGGACTGATACATGCCCACCAGGACGCCACCCGCCTTCGGTGCGGTGTCCGGACGATGGATCGATAGTACGATATCGGCAGATGCAAGGATCTCGTCAGCGGCATGCAGACTGGCCCCGGCTTCCACGTAAGCTTTATCGGTACAGAATGCAGTGAGGCCTGCTCCGGGTTCCACCCAGACCTCCCA
>JAJTFQ010000089.1 GCA_021299955.1 Chitinophagaceae bacterium | reverse complement strand
CGGACTGCAACATTACGATATCTCCATGCCCAGGCAACCCAGATACCTGAAGAAAATTCAATGATCGGATGAAGACATTCATAAAAGCACTCTGCACTTCCACCGGATTTCTGATGGCCACGGTCTCCATGGCGCAATCCCCGGTAAAAACCCCGGCGGATTGGAAAATGAACCGGATCTTCATCACCGCCCAACCCCTGACGATCGGGGGGCTGCCCTACGGAGGACTTAGGTTTGGTGGTGAACTCACGCTGGGCTCACGCATCGGACTCAGTAACGATCTGACCTGGCGATTCCTGAACCCGGTGACCAATGTACTGGACGAAGGGGAACGCGACTACACCCATGGCTTTCAGATCCAACCCGAGCTAAAGCTCTATTTTGGCGTGAACCCAGGTGCAGGGGACACGAAACAGCGTGCATTTCGGGGATCTCTGGGCTTCCGGACCGGATATGCGAGATACAACACCGATGTCACCCAATGGACCTTCCTGACGGATGCGACAGGACAGCCTTACGAGAAACTACTGAGATACACTCGCCGTCAGCAGAATTTCGACATGGCCATGGTTTGGAATCAGAAGATCTATTTCAACGGATCATCCGATGGTTTCGGCATGGAGATCTTTGCCGGACTGGGACTTCGACTTAAAAGATTTCAATATGTGGATCTGAGTCCGGAACTGGATGCCGACCAATTGCGCAGAAACGATGAATCTGCGATGTTCAGCCTGCGGCGCAACGGTGTCTATCCTTTGATACCATTGGGTTTTAGGCTATTCTACCTGCTCCCCTGAGCGCTGCGCAGGATCATTCAACGCGGATCGCGTGCATCCCGGAGGAACCGGGCCAACCGATTCATGCCTCTGCCATGCAGGTGCGGATCACAGGAAAAGAAGAGACTATCGATCGGCAGTTTCTCGGCCCTGACCTGTTGGTAGAATGAAAGGTATCGGTGACGACCACCACCGATGACGGAGTCAAGGTGTCGCTCGAGTTCCAGATATCTGGAATGAATGGCCGGATCCTGACCGGCCTGCCTGAACATGGCATCGCTGGGAATATTGAAGAAGGTGACAGATGCCCCAAAGCGCTCCACCGTGGCCATGATGGGCTTCAGGTCGTATTCCATCAGACGCAGGTCGTAAGCATCGTATTTCAATTCAGGGGGCACCTGCTCTGACTTGGCCTTACCAGATGCCATGCGGTTCTTCATCACGAACATCATTCGGTAGATATAGGTCAGGCTAAACAGCTTTTGGAAGATATTGTCTCCGTATTCTCTAAAAAAGCCGGGCAGACCGTACTTCACGAGTTTCCGGTTTCCCTTGGCGCGGAATCCAAAATACTTGGCCCAGCTGTACTGATTGTCTGCCAGCGATCCCTTGTAGACGATCTGCTCCGGCGTGGATGTATCAGCGCGGTACGGACGATATCGGGTACCTTGAAAGGCAGACTCATACTTACGCACGTCGTTCTCGAGGAAATCGTTCAGCAAGTACAACTGTACGACTACATTTTTATGTTGAAATTTCGGACCGAAATGTTCGTAGATCATGCTGTGCTGAGTAGTGCCGATATGCCCGGACACCCCCAGGTTGAGGGTCGGAACACCCCAGTAGCCTGCCATCAGTCCCGACAGGGTGGAATCCTCAGGCAGACCGAAACCCTCCGTAATACTGTCTCCCAGGAATAGCACGCTGGATGAGTCGTCACGGGGCGGCACCTTGCCCCGGATCCCTTCATCATTGAAATGCATCAGCACATCGAAACAAGACATCTTGTGACGATACACCGCATTGCGGGGATGCCATGTACTCCAGGGATAGGTAGTGTCGATGAAGTGCGGACTGAGCGGATCGTGCTTCGTAACGAAGGAATCTTTCCAACTGAAATCGATGTAGGTGGGCAGGGTGCTTTTATACCCGATATCGGGCTTGGCAATATGGATATAAGCCATGGAGCCCAGTTCCATGAAGATGGCCAGGATGAGCAGATTGATGAGGATGAGGCGGATGGCTGACTTCATGCGTATGGTTGGTTATTTTTTCGGCGTGCCGATGACATGAGGCATGGTGGCCGGACTGAACCCCAAAAATAACAGACCTATAGCAATGATGCAACCCACCTGCCCAAGTTGAAAGGGATCGGCCTGCTTTCAGGTGCCGCAGTAGGTCACATAACTTCGGGCATGGCCCTCAGGAACCTGCTGGAAGGGTTGGTCGCGACGGCCAGATCTGTAAGGATCGGATAGGTCATCCACCAGGTTTTTCATGGGTATCAAATCTCCCTGTTCAGCATGCTCCAATGCCGATTCTACCAGGTGGTTCCTGGGGATCCTGACGGGGTTGACCTCCGCCATGATGGCCAACGCCCTGTCGCGCCCGCCCGGCTGGCGGCGTAACCGTTGCTCCCAGCGGGCATGCCAGGCCTGCAGTCCGGCATCCTCAGGATATACTTCGATCAGACCGCCTTCCCTTTCCAGGCCGAGGAAGGTATTGGTAAAATCAGCGCCCCTTCCTTCCATCCATTTCAGCAGGTCGTCCACCAGACTTCTGTCATCCGCCTGCACTTGATCCAGGCCAAGTTTGGCGGTCATCATGCGCAGCCATTTGGAAAGATATCTTTCCGGAAATGAATGCAAGACAACCTGGGCCTTTGCAACGGCCGCCTCCTCGTTGTCATCCATCAGGGGCAACAGTGTCTCCGCCAGGACGGCCAGATTCCACTGCGCTACCGGTGGCTGGTTGGCATATGCATAACGTCCGTTGTTGTCGATGGAGCTGAAGACGGTTCCGGGATGATATTCATCCATGAATGCGCAGGGTCCGTAATCGATCGTCTCCCCGGAGATGCTCATGTTGTCTGTGTTCATCACCCCATGGATGAATCCAACCCGCATCCAGTGTACGATGAGACCGATCTGCCGCTCCATGACGGCATCCAGCAGATCCAGCCCCGTGTTGGGTCCGGCGGGCATATCGGGGAAGTGACGTTGCCGGGCATGATCGACCAGACGCTGCAATGCGTGGACATCCAGAAAGCGCCTCACATATTCGAAAGTACCAACACGCAGATGGCTGGCGGCGATCCGGGTCAGTACGGCCCCATCATGAACGCGCTCCCGGTACACCGACATGCCGGTGGACGCCACCGCCAGGCTTCTGCTGGTAGGGACCCCCAGATGATGCATCGCCTCGCTGATCACATATTCCCGCAACATGGCCCGCAGCGTTGCACGACCATCACCCCGCCGCGAATATCGGGTGACACCGGCCCCTTTGAGTTGGACATCGAATCGCCTGCCCTCGGGTGTTATATGCTCCCCCAGCAGGATCGCCCGACCATCACCCAGCATCGTGAAGCCACCGAACTGATGACCGGCATAGGCCTGGGCGATGGGTGAAGCGTCCGGCGGCAGGATACCGCCGGAGAGATACTGCGCCCAGTCACCCTCCTTCATCCCCTCCGTTGCCAGCCCCAGCGATGCCGCGAGGGTATGGTTAAAGATGACCAGCCCCGGCCCCTTGACAGGCGAGGGTATCCTTGACTCAAAGAAGGCATCTCCAAGTGACTGGTAAGTATGTTCGAAACGAAAGGGACTGTTCATGTTCAATGCGGATGTAGTTGCTGAGCGCCCAAGAACATCGTGGACGACGCAAAGTTCGCATATACACTACTTCCGGACAAGTCAGGGGACAATGGACTGATGTGCGGCTATATATGCACGCATGCTCTTGAAATCGGCCTCATCTTTCAGATCATCCGAAAGCCGGTGCAGCCTTTCCAGCAACCGGCCCCGACAGCCGCGGATCGTGTATTCCGGAAGACCATAACCGTGCACATCCGTGAACTCCCAGGGATGGCAGTACAGACTGGCATAGCCGTCCGATCGCAACACGCGGCGGACCAGGTGCAGGTAGTAACTGTAGGGATAATTCTTGAATCCCAGCCAAAACAATGGGATCCGCAGCAGGGGACTGACGGAAGCGGGTAACCGAAGCATCCCCGCCTCCCGGTGCATGGTCCGGGGCCGGTCCAGATTGTTGTATCGGCCGGGAAGCCATGTCGGATGCAGGGAGGCATCATAGGTGTAACCCGCAGCGATCACATCGGCCATAGGGATGGCCCGCATCCTCGGCATCCGCAGGCCATTCACCGGGGCGCCGGTAATTTCCTCCAGTCGCAGCCGGGCGCTCAGGAGATCGGCCGTTTCAAATCGGCTGTGGTGCCAGGTATGCGAGGCGATCTCATGACGTTCAGACAGGCTGCGAATGATCCCCGGATAGTGCCCGGCGAAATGCGCCGTGGTGAAGAGGGTCGTCTGAATATGGGGCAGAGACAGAAAAGGCATGATGCGCTGCAAGCCATCATGACCGATCTCCAGCTGACGAACGGGATCGATCTGGAATCCATATTCCAGGGGCATGTCGAACTCTTCGACGTCAAAACTCAGCAGGATGGCGGGCTTCACAAGTTGGACTCCTTGATGATGTAATGCGGTCTACGCTTGGTCTGATAGAACATTTTCGCGATATAGATCCCAATGATGCCCAGGATCAGCAGGTTGATGCCACCGAAAAAGACAATGGTCACGATGACGGAGGCCCAGCCATGAATGGCCAGGCCATTGCTCAGTGCATAAATGACGTAGGGTATGTACAGGAGCGACAGGGCGGACAGGCAGACGCCCATGTAGGCTGAAAAATAAAGCGGACGAGTGCTGAAGGAAGTCACCCCCTTCAACCCGAAGCCGATCATTTTTCGGATGGAATACTTGGTCTCTCCGGAATACCTCGGGGCTGGCTCATAGTCGATGCTCACCTGCCGGAAACCCATCCACTTGATCAGGCCCCGATAGAAAAGATCGTATTCGCCAAAATTCCTGAGCTGTGCGATGGCATTGCCGCTGACCAGCCGGAAATCCGCAGATCCCTCCTCAATATCGATATCGGAGACGGATCTCAGCATCCGATAGAACATCCGGGAAGTCACCTGCTTGACCATCCCTTCATGTGATGACTGACGGCGTCGGGTTCTGACAATATCATATCCCCGCTCATACCAGTTCAGCATCTCCCGGATCAGTCCCGGAGGATGCTGCAGGTCGCAGTCCATCATGATCAGGATCTCCGCATCCGTGTGGTCGAGCCCGGCCTTGATGGCGTTCTGATGTCCGAAATTCCTGGACAGTTCGAGATATCTGACGCGCCTGTCCATACTGGCCAGGTCCTTGATGCGTTCGAGCGTATCATCCGTACTCCCGTCATCTACAAAGAGGATGGAAAACTCGTATCCGGAGTCATCCAGCGCCTTGCAGATCTCCTCATGGATCGCCCGGATGTTACCGGATTCATTATGAGCGGGCAGCAGTACCTGGATGGGCATGAGGAGGTTCGGTTTTGGGGTAACGACCGGACAACAGTTCCCGGGTGATCACAAACCAGGCAGCCACACATGGAAGGGCCTTGAGTCCGTAACGACTCACAAACGCCTTCCTGAACGTTCGGGGGAATATGTCTGTAGGAGAAAGAATGGTCAGGATGATGACAGCGAAAAGCAGCACCCATGCCAGTGTCGAAGGCCTGGGCAGATACTGAATGAACCAGATGGCAAATCCGGTGACGGCGATCACATAGGTAGGGGATTCGGCCGAAGTGCTGAATACGACCAGGCCGATCAGGAGCTGCGCCAGGTACCGCATCTGGAAACCGGGGTCATGCCAGCGTTCTGTTCGGGCGAGCGGCAGCAACATCAGCAAACCGGCCGGGATCAGGAACCACAGGTTTGAAACATGGTACCAACCCGTGATCCGGCGGAACATCCCCATGGCAGAAAGATCCTGCATGCCATCGGTCAGATTGGTTCCGATATTTTCGGCATTCTTTCCCACCAGTCTGTGGTACCATCCCTCGTAGGATCCGAAAATATGGACGGGATCCGATAAGATCATTGGAAGAGCCGCCAGGAGCAGTGTCGACATCGACATGGCCACGAGCATCCGGCCATACCTTCCGCTGAACGGCGTGAACAGGATCCCCAGGATGCCATAAAGTTTCACCAGCATGCCCCCGGAAATGAGCAACGCCGCAGGCCAGACCCGACCTTCACGCAGCCAGACCCATGACAGGATAAGCCAGGCGCAAAGCATCGTATTGAACTGAAAATTCTGCAGCGATCCGGTCATCTCTACGATGATGATGCCCATCAACACCGCGCGCGCGGCATCCGACACCGGCAATCTTCGGATCGCCAGATACAACGTGGCCGCACCGAACATCACCCATAAGATCGCACCGGTAAAGTCCGGCAACAGAGCAAAAGGTGCGATCAACAAAGAAAAACTCGGGCCGTAGTGATTTTGATATAAATGATCCTCCGGATGGAAAGCATACAGGTCTGAACGCTCCACTACATGCAGGAAAACATGTTTGTAGATCAGGTAATTGTTATAGGCAGAAGGACCGATCCAGAGCTTGAATGAAACCGCCACCACCGGTAGCAGAAACCACAGCAGGGTGAGCACGCGAAATGTTCGCTTTTCAACCGAAGGATGATGACCGGCAGGAAAAGACATGAATTAGCTTTGGTACTTACAAGGTACGCCGGAAATCACATAATAATGACAGACGGCAAAAAACAACTTATATTCGGGCTAAATTGGTTACCCACGGCGCCCGCCTGGAGTTGAACCAAGGACGTATGAAACTGATTCAGGGAACAGCATGGAACGTATTTTTCTGGACAGCTACCGTCGCATTGAAATGGAACACTGGTGGTTCCGTGTAAGATCGATGATAATAACCGACCAGTTGAAGGATTTGTTCGGGCAAAAGCCGACTATGCAGATTTTGAATGTTGGGGCCGCGACGGGTGCTTCTACAGAAATGCTGCAGGGATTCGGGAAGGTAAGTTCTCTGGAATATGACCAGCCCTGCGTTGATTTCTGCCGAGATGTACTGAAGCTGGATGTCATACAAGGATCCATCACATCCCTGCCGTATGCGGATGCCTGCTTTGACCTGGTCTGTGCATTCGATGTCGTAGAACATGTAGAGGATGATCAGAAGGCAGTTGACGAACTCTTGCGGGTATGCAAACCAGGCGGAATCGTATACGTTACGGTTCCGGCATTTATGTCGCTCTGGAGCGACCATGATGTAGTGAATCTTCATTACCGGCGATACCGAAAAGCCCGGCTATTGGCACTTTTTAGTCAAGGTAACCTTCGCAGGACAACTTATTTCAACACCTTGCTGTTTCCACCGATCTGGCTGGCCAGACGCCTTGGCGGCTGGCTGAAGCCCCGGGATACATCACCAAAACCGGACAACGAATGGATGCAACACCCTATCACCAACTTTCTGTTCGGCTTCATCTTCTCAATGGAAAGACCACTACTCAGGCTGCTCAACATGCCTTTCGGGGTTTCCCTGGCGGTCATTTGGAGAAAAGAGGATAAAAAAATACTCAAAGTCGCGAATGAACGTTGAACAATAAGTACAAGTTATTGTCAGATATATTCGATGTTTCTGTACTTACTACACGAACAATTCAAAATAACTGTTATGCCGGGCAAATTAATTCGCAAAAGAAGGGAACAACTGAGTTTGTCTCAACAGGAAATGGCCGAACGCCTGAATATGAGCCAAAGCACTTACAGCCGCATCGAGCAAAAGGATGAGGACATCACCATCCGACAGCTAAAGACGATCGCCGAAGTTCTTGAAATTCAGCTGGCAGACCTTCTCCCCGATGAGTTGATCATCTACAACCACGATCAAAAGCCGGTTACGCAGCATTAACGGGACATCCCTGACCTGAAGGATTTCATGCAGGGGTCACCGGTGTGCCGAAATGCAGGATGTTCCCATTGTTATCCAAAATGCTGAACTGACGCATTCCCCAGTGTTTCAATTCCAGTTCACCATTTGGATGCACGCATCCCAGTTCAATGCATTGCTCGTACAAAGCCATAATGTCAGAAACACGCACGTAACATCCGGTGTTTCTGGGAATGGAAGCATCGTCACATTGCCATAGGTGAATTTCCACTGCGTCGCGCGCAAAGATCAGGTAGCCTTCCCAGTCTCCATGACAAGTGAAGCCCAGGGACTGGTAAAACGAACGGGTTGTCTCTTTTTCCAGGAACGCGAGGATTGGTATGGCTTGTAACAAAGGCATACCCGAATGTAGGCCATCGAGGGAATAGTTCCTTCACTTTACTTCATATAGCGGTGTGGCCAAAAAAAAGGGTCATCTGTGGAAACAGACGACCGTTAACGATTGCTTGCCATATGAAAAAAAGTAGTGATTCTGTTGAGGGTGTCACGAGGGACACTGGCATGTCCCGTTGACAAAGCAAAAGTACATTCACATTTACGCGTCATAAAACCGATTTTCTCAGATTTTTATGACATCCAAGCATCCTTAAGATGGCTGAAACCCCCTGAAATTAAGCGTTTTACAGATCTGTAAACTTGTTCCCCAACGAATCAACTTACATCCTGGAACCATGAATTTTTCATGCATTTCTCGGGTATCTGTTTGATTTTGGAAGAAAAAGTCGGTCAACAACCAACTTCGGGACAGACGAACACATGCTCATGTTCGCCCGTTGCTTGCCGGATTTCGTATCTTTCGTCAGATATGCGTACATCGTTTGTTAGTACGGGATTGGCTTTTATGTCCGTCCCCATACTGTTGTGGGCCAATGACCCCGTGCGGAAAGAATTGGAGAGCATGGACGTGCCGGTAACCTATCTTATTGAAGATACCCTGCCGAAGAAAGTTTCTCTGTCTGAGATCGTTGTCAAAGGCCGAAAACCTCCCGTCAGTTTCAAGATCGATCGACAGGTATTTGATGCCTCCTCCTTTACGGCTGCGCGCCAGGGCACAGCCATCGATCTGGTTCGTAATCTTCCTTCGGTCAGCCTGAATGGCCAGGGAGAACTCAACCTGCGCGGTTCGTCCAGCTTTCAGGTGTTGATCAACGGCCGTCCAACCCAGGGAGATCCGGCCTTCGTTCTGAGTCAGATACCGGCCACACTGATCGAACGGGTGGAGATCATCAGCAGCCCGGGTGCCGCATTTGATGCGGATGGCAGAAGCGGGGTGATGAACATCATTACCCGCACAGCGCCTGAACAGGGTTTGCTGCTACAGTCCAATATCATGGGCGGTCTTCCTTCCATGCAAAGATTTGGCAATACCCGCTATGAGCATCCGATGCGAGGAGCGGCCGATATGGCACTGGCCTGGCGTAAGGGAGGCTGGGAGTTCGGAGGAGGTTTCAACCTGCTGCGCAACGATATGTCAGGTTTTCGCGACGGAGAAGTCAGCACCCTGTTCCAGGGACGCAAAACGGATTTCCCATCTCAGGGCGAACGGAGTTTTCGCAGGCATCAGGCAGGCGCAAGAATGACTGCGGCATACGAACCCAACGACCGGAACAGATTCGAGGCCGCCTTCTACCGGGGCAAGCGCTTTCAAAGCCGCGTAGCTGATCTCGACTATGATAACCGCCGGGTCATACTCGCAACGGGACAAACTTCCGGATTCCGATATTTTAACGAAAACACCCAGGACAAGGAAGGCATCTTCACACTGGCAAGTCTCAGCAGTTCGCACCGGATAGGCACCAACGCCATCCTGGCCTTCAACGGACAATACGAGGGCGCGGATCTGTCCAGTCTGACCACCAACCGGAACCTGGCCGGACGCAATGCGTCCATCGACTACCAAAGCACCTCCAATCCCGGCCATAATCCGT
>JAJTFQ010000088.1 GCA_021299955.1 Chitinophagaceae bacterium | reverse complement strand
ACCGCCGACCCTCTGCTTGTAAGGCAGATGCTCTAAACCAGCTGAGCTAAACTCCCTCATTTGGAGTGCAAATATAGGCATGGGATTTCACTTCCCAAAGAAATTTCAAAAAAATCAGGACCTTGCGCATGAATGCAACGTTCAGGCTTGTTTTGCAGTCAAAGATCATAAACCCATGCTCATGAAACGCCTCCTCCCAATCGTCATCGCATCAGCTGTACTCGCCGGGTGCGAGAAAAATACGGGATCGAACGAACCACCTGCTAACTGCGATATCACTGCCACACTCGCTCGTAATACCACCAGGATACAGATCGTCACAGGCGTTCACGGTACCATTTCTTCGATGGAAGGTAATTGCATGCCGGTCGTACTGCCGGGCAGCAATACTTGCACCCATTGCCCTGTTTCCCGCACACTGAAAATACATGCCTACACCCGCACACAGGATGCAGTGGCCGCAGCAGGGAAACCCGGCTTCTACCAGCAAGTACGCACCACACTCGTCAGGGAGATCACTTCTGATGCGGATGGGTTCTACCAGGCAGAACTGCCGCCCGGACAATACAGCATACTCATCCTGGAAGATGGATTGTTGCATGCACCGTTCACAGATGGTAACGGAGGATTGAACCCTGTTACCGTCAGCACCGGAAGGCAGAAACTGGACCTGGTGATGAAATACAAAGCTACATTCTGACGAACAGCGGTCGGCATCACTCCACTTCCACCACCATCTCGATCTCGACGGCAATGTTGTTGGGCAAGGCGTTGACTCCTACTGAAGTGCGGGCATGCTTCCCCTTGTCACCAAAGATGTCGACCAGCAGATTGGAACAGCCATTCATGACTGCCGGCTGCTGACCAAAACCATCTATACAATTCACCAGTCCCATGACCTTCACCACGCGCTTGACCCGGTTCAGGTCTCCAACATAGGCCTTGAGCGTGGAGATCAGCGAGATCACCGTCAGACGCGCAGCCGCCTGACCCTGCTCCACCGTCAGATCCTTGCCCAGTTTGCCAAAGATCTGGCCACCCTCCGGCTTGTCAGGCCCGTGACCCGACAGGAATATCAGATTACCTGAACGAACAGCCTTGACATAAGTGGCAATCGGCGCCGTAGGCGGGATCAACTGAATGCCCAACGTGCGAATGCGCTCCTCGGGATCTACCCGCGGTTTGCCCGGAAGAAAGATCAGAGATACCGGCATCTTCACGGCAATGTCCATTTTCGTATCCTGCATGGCGCCGGTGGCGTCGTTGAAAGAAAAAACCTGAACGCGATGCTCCTCCTGACTGGCCACCAGCACATGACGACCATCCGGGGTGAAATTGAAATTCCTCGGACGACGAGCTACATCCTGATGCAACACCTTTTTAATGGAACCATCAGCCTGTACCGAAAACACGACGACCTGATTCGAACTGACACGATTGGAGGCGATCAGCCATCTGCCATTGGGGGAGAGATGGATATCGCCGCTTCCCTTGGATGCAGCTTTTGACGTATCCGCCAGCACAGACTGCATACGCATCAGCGTGCCGTCTGCCACCCGGAAGAC
Organism: Chitinophagaceae bacterium; assembly: GCA_021299955.1. Lineage (GTDB taxonomy): Bacteria > Bacteroidota > Bacteroidia > Chitinophagales > Chitinophagaceae > Pollutibacter. The sequence continues at coordinate 9,711 of JAJTFQ010000088.1, read as the reverse complement.
ATCCACCATCCCGCTCATCTCATTGATCAGATAGGCACGATCCCCCTTCGCATTGAAGGTCATGTGCCGGGGGCCCGCGCCGGGTGTCACCCGGACGTCCACCGGTATTTCCTCAACGGTGCCGTCAGTCCGGACCCTATGGCGATGGATCTTGTCGGTACCCAGGTCGTTGACAAAAATGAATTTCTGGTCAGGAGATATCGCTACCTGGTGCGCATGCGGCGCCTCCTGGCGCGACTTATCGGGCCCTGTGCCCGTGTAACGAATGTGCTGTGCCAGGGGCAACAAGCGGCCACCGGATGTCTTGAAGACACTCAGTGAACCGGATCCGTAATTCGCCACATACACGGCACCGCTGGCCGGATGGTAGGCTACATGGCATGGACCAGCACCCTCCACCGTTTCGGCATTCATAAGCACATACTCACCCTTCTCGGTCCGCTGAAACGCCGATAACGCTGAATTACCCTTCCCCTCCTCACGTACCGAATACATGTATTTCCCATCAGGAGATACCGCCATGAATGAACTGTTGGGGTTCTTGATGCTGTAGCGGGGTGTGGCATGTGAGTAGCCCGGAGCTACATCAAAGACCTCAATACCGGGGTTCCCCTCGCGGGTGTAAGACCCGACCAGCAGTTCATAAGAAGTGTCCTGCGCAGCCATCGACAGCGAAGCACTCAGGAGCAGGGTTGATATCAGACTCATATGGCTTGATTTATTTGGATCAAGATACGATATCCCATGAGAAATTTGTTCATGATTTTCGGGTGATCATAAGCATGGAAGGACCATCCATTCGGCCGAACATGGTCTGCGTCTGATCCCATGAACCAAAATCTAACGCCAGATCATCGAAAGGATGGGAACTGAGATAGGCCGGCCGGTCGGCCAGCCACCGCCTATAGAATTCCGGTGTCATCAGGAACGGATGCACCCGACCCCATAACTTTCGGTGATGCGCCGGTCGGGCTAACCGGAATTCCTCGGACCCATTGGGGGATTCAATGACCAGATAGCCACCTGGACGGAGCATTTCAAATCCCTGTTCCAACAATTTACGAGGTGAAGGAACATGTTCGATGACATGACTGGCGAAAAAAATGTCGATGCCAGGCGTCAGTTCTCGGATCGATGAATGGATCGGAAGCCCCAGTACATCCCGCCCATACGATGCTCTCGGGACAGAGATCTCAAACCCATGGGCATCGAATCCGGCATTCCGGAATTGCCAGGTCTGATAACCCCAGCTGCAACCATAATCCAGAAGGCGTAGGTCGGAAGGATCCCTCTCCGGAAAGAAAGACCTGAAAAGCGAGACATAATGCTCCACACCCTTCTCTCCAAAACCCTTATCCAGCATATGTTTCCACTCAGCGACCGAGGGAAGATCAGTCGTAATGCCATCTTCCTGCCGATATGCCGACTGATAGAAGGCATTCAGTCCGGATGCATCATCGGCCGGATGCCTGAATCGCAAACAGCAATGCCGGCACTCAAACAGCCTGGCCACCAGATACTTCCTGTCCACCAACCGGTGATCTCCCGGCCCACAATCCGGACAAGCCGGTCGCCTTACATGCCCCAGCACGCTCCTGAACAGGAAGTTTACATTTTGTCGCAGATCATCAATGGTGCGCACATTCATGGTCGTCAAACATATTGAATCTGGATCCGTTTGCAGGCATTCATTTCCAGTGCGTGATCCATTTTTTTTGTGGCCACTCCACTCATCGTCTGTAGGGCCAGCCCCTGGGCCTCAACAACTGCCTATGTGGAGGATATGACTTCAATCCGTCATTTCCGGTCCATACCAATCCAATGGAGATCCCATAGAACCAATCATTGGTTTTCGGATTGCCTCGCATCGTACCCTCCGCCGGAAAACAAGGGTCCTCCCCTGCCAATTCGTCCGCCCGGTAGGCAAGTTCAACCGCCTTGGGACCTCGTCCCCGCATCAGTACCTCCTCCCCCGGGAAAAAACCACTCACCCCATCGATCTGATCCGTAAAGGTTTTGCGCAGGGAAAGATCCAGTTGCAAGGCTAGTGTTTCGGTCAGACGCAGGGCGAATCCTCCTCCAACCGGGAGGGAGAGATTGATCCGATGTGGTATTCGAACCCCTGGATATTCAGGCAAACCCTGCCCTTCAAGTGACAGATCGAACAAATCATAGCGCTTACCCAACCCGTCGCGGGTGAATGGGTCCACCCGAAAAATCCCCAAACCCGCACTCAGGAATGGCATGAACCAACCATGTGCAGCTGCATTCAACCTCTGCTGACCTTGCACTGATAATTCATGCAGAGGCGTCTCAAAATGGAGGTTTCGCCTGCGTGTGAGATAAGATGGATTATTGGCATCCTGTCCAGTCAGTGTCCCCGCGAATAAGATGACACGGACGGATCCACCTTCCCCGATCCATCGCCTCCATCCCAACATACATGCCGGACGCATGCCCCGGGTTGTAAATCGAGCTGATTGCAATTCTCCCTGATAATTGAAGACGCCGGTTCCCAACTCCACCGACCAACGCTGTGCAGATGTCGAAGTCGTTATCACTTCCATCACCATCAAGAAGATCACCGCACGACCTGCAATCCCGCGGCACATCCTTCCAAAGGGCTGTCGCCCCGAAGTCATCCATCTCATCCCCATCCCCTTTTCCTCCCCTCTTTATGCTACGCCCAATCAATATGCATGCTTGTCACCGGACAGCATCAGCCGTATTGTTTTTAGTATGATCTGGATATCCAGCAGAAAACTCCAGTTTTCAATGTACCAAATGTCTTTTTTCACCCGCTCTTCCATCCGGTTTCCGGTGATGTCTCCCCGAAAGCCGTTGGTCTGCGCCCAGCCCGTGATCCCGGGCTTGAGGAAGTGCCTGACCATATATCGGTTGATGATGGTCGAGTATTCGCGCGTATGCTTCAGCATATGGGGCCTCGGGCCCACGATGCTCATATCTCCCCGAAGGACATTGAGAAACTGCGGCAGCTCATCTAAGCTGGTCCTGCGCAGAAAAGCCCCGAACTTCGTTAACCGGGGATCTTCCGGCTCCACCGCCTTCTCATCTGCGTGTGGGTTCAAATGCATGGTCCGGAATTTATAGCAGTTGAAGACCCTGCCATCACGTCCGGATCGCTTCTGAATGAAAAAAACAGGAAAGCCGGATGTGATGACCACCAGCAAGGAGAGCAATGGGATCAACCACCAGAGCACAGTAATGAAAAGCAGCAGCGTTAAGGAGAGGTCAAAGGCCCGCTTGATGATCCGGTTCTCAAATTTTTCGAGCTGCTCGTCACGAAATCGGATCATGAGCAGATCATTATCGATAGACAAATTGACATCCCTCGCAAAGATCATCTTGAAATCGGGCAGGAATTTCACCCGGATACATTCCTGCTCCGCCCGATTGATCAGGTCCCGAAAATCTTCCCCAGACTCGGGCATCAACGTGGAGAATATCTCTTTCACATTGTGCCTGACGCAATAGTCTATGCATTCACTCTTTTTCCCAAGGATGGGCAGTCGCTGGGCGGAGTCGGTAACATCATTGAAAACCCCCACAAATTCATATCCGGAGTCCGGACGGGCGAGGTAACTGGCCGCCTTGTAAGACATGTCTCCATTGCCAATGATAACGACCCTGCGTTTGTCGTACCGAAATAACGAAAAGCGGCGGTAAACGAAGATGTACAGATAGCGGGAACCCAGCACCAGCAATGCCAGCGTGATGTAATGCAGAACGATGAATGATCTGGGGATCTCCTGCCGATCGAACAGATAAATGACAGAGACAAGCAGCAGAAAATGAGTAAAGAGGAGCCTAAAAGCCGCCTTGGACACATTCACGAAGGTAACTGGCTGATACCTGTCGCGTATGACGACCAGGAGGATCCACAATAGATTCATCAGCAGGGCATAGCGCAAAAATGCGTCATCTTCGATCCCGGCAGATGACAGAAATCTTCCCAGCCCGACAGATCCGTTGATCAACAGCAGATCCGACAGGAACAGGAAATACCTGGTCACCTTCCTGAATCGGAGAATCATCGGCTATTGAATTTAACTGGAAACAACGCTTCTACTTGTCCCAATATTGTCATAGGCAGACCAACACACCACAAAGGTGAAAGGTGGTCATGAAGATCTAAATCGCAGGAAAAATCAAAGTCACTTGAAATGAACGTCATAGAATGATGTATATCAGCATATTAGATGTCTTCTATTTTTCAATCAGCCAGTAATTGGACAGGACCCTCTCCCGCGACAGATTTTCCTCCACAAACTGACGGGCATTGGTCCTGTATCGCTGGCAGTCAGCCGGAGATCTGAGCAGATCGATCATGTGCCTGAAGAGCACCGAAGGATCATTAACAGGTACGAGTTCAGCGATATCATGCGTGAAGATGAGTTTTCCCAGGGAACTTTCAGCAGCGGCCGTAACCAATGCGAGGCCACCGGAAGACAGGATCGGAAACAGTTTGCTCGGCATGAAATGATCCCCCGCCGTATGCCTTTGCAACACCAGATGCAATGAGGCAGCGTTCAGGAGCGCAGGAAAGTCATCATCACGTTGCAAGGGACGGAACAGGACATTGTCAAGGCCCAGATCATTGGCCGTCATCTTCAGGATGTGCATGTAGGGGCCATCTCCAGTGATCACGAACAGCAATTCTCGCATTCCCCCGGCCTTGGCCAGTCCGGCCATGGTCAGCACATGTTCGAGCCCCTGCTTCTCACCCACCGCGCCGCTGTAGAGTACGATGCGTCGGTCAGTCGGTAGTCCCAATCGGAACAATAGTTCGGTATCAGCCACCCCGGGCTGGAAATGGACCGTGTCTACCCAGATCGGTAACAACATGGTCGAATCCGCTGCAACACCTTTCTGAATGATCCGTTCCCGCATGCCCTCTGAGAGGGTCGACACACGATCGAACCGCTTCATCATCGCTGATTCTACCCGTGTCAGGATCCTGAGCAGCCAGCCACCGCGTATCATGCCGAGCGCACCTGCGGCATCGACCTGGAGATCAAACACGTGCAGACTCCTTCTGGCACCGGAATTCAGCCATCCTGCCCATAGCCCCACCCATCCCGACAGGAAAGAGGGAGAGGCTACCCATATCTCGTCAAATCTGCTACCACGGAATCTTAAATATGTCACGGCCAGCCATGAAGTAACCATGAACGTCAGGTCCTGAAGCATCCTCCTGACCGATGTGGGCCTGATCGGCACGTACATCGGGCATCTCAATACTTTTGCGCCCAAAATTCGCTCTGTCCGATACCAACCCGGGCGGTAACCGGACCGGACCTTCCATTCGGGGTAATAGGGGAAACCCGTGATCACCTGAACGTCTGCCCCCTGCTTAGACAGCCAGGCACCCATGTCACCGGAATAACGACCGATCCCCGTGAGTTCCGGTGCGTAATTGATGCCGATGATCAAAATGCGGGTCCCCGAATTCATTTTCAATTTGTTGTTACGTCATTTTTGACATCATGCAAGGTAGTACGGACAGTGCGGCTGAGCCAAATAAAAAAGGCCCGTTTTTAACGGGCCTTTTCCTGCTTTTTTCTCCAAAATTCAGGGGATCAATACGATATGAACCCGGTGTGGCGGGCTAATAGTGCGGTGTCTGCTCGTTCTTCCGGCGATACTCACGGGCAAAATCAACGATCCAGGATTCGTATAAGGCCTGCAGACGGGCATATCGTATGCCCGCGCTGCCGTCCAGGAAAGCCCCTCTGACGAACATCATATAGCACCACTTGATGACTGGACGGAACGGGAGCCGATAGAACAACCCCTTCTGATGAAAGCGCCTTTGTTGGGGATCCGTTGAAAAAAGGGCCATGTATAACGAAAACCGAGGCCCTCCTGCCCTCTCCGCATGCCATTGCGCGGCCTCCCTTTCAGCATACGCGATATGCCGGCGTAGCCAGTGGGCCAATCCCTTTGAAAACGGGTGATGGTCAAAATGATATGGCAGGTCTGCTACGATCCCTTCCACTTCGATCACTTCATTGATCTCCCGATGATACCGGGCCCGACCCTTTCGAAAAAGCCGGACGTATGTGGGGGTCAGCTGCGCATGTTTTAGCCAGCGGCCCTCAAAATGATCACGCCTGCGCATCCGGAAGCCGGCGGTCTCCGGCGATGCCGCCGCCACCGTCTGTTGCAGGAGTTTGATGAGACCATCCGGCAGACGCTCGTCTGCATCCAGCACCAGAATCCACTCGGACTGAAAGGGACAGATCCGAAGGGCTGCATTCCGTTGCGCAGCATAGCCCTCAAATGGATGAAAGAATACATGGGCTCCTGCCTCGCGGGCGATCCGGCAGGTATCATCATCACTTCCCGAGTCGAATACATGAATATCCGTGCATCCGATCAGCGACCGAAGGCAGCCCGGGAGGTCTGTTGCTTCGTTATGTGTGAGTATGAGTGCGGATATCATCAAGCGGGGGTCTGGGTTTAAGGGGGGCGCAGGGGTGGCCGGCACAGATCATCCAGTCAGGCATATCGCGGGTGACCACGGCCCGGGCGCCGATCACGGTACCGGTGCCGATGCGGACTCCCGGATGGATGAAAACCTCAGCTGCCACCCAGGCATGATCTCCCACATCAATCGGATGGGTTCGCAATGGATAACCTGGCACTCGATAATCGTGGGTGCCGGTGCAGAGATGCGCACCCTGTGATATCACTACCCGCCGGCCGATCCGGATCCGGTCCTGCGCGTAGAGGTTGACACCGTTACCGATCCCGGATTCATCGCCGATCTCCAGGTTCCAGGGTGCCCAGATCCTCACGGCGGGATAGACGTGCACACCGCGACCGATGCGCGCACCAAAGGCGCGGAGCATAAGGCGCCTCCAACCATGACACCAGACGGGTGAAGATCTGAAGAACAGGCCCCAGGCAAGATTCCAGATGGCACGGGCCATCCGGTTGGAGAGCGGAAAGGAAGGCCCGGTAAATGTGTCCTGGTTATGCATGTGTGTCCAAGGCTTTCAGGGATCCGATGAAACCCTCAATGGTCACATCAATATGGAACGACGCAAGATATTCTTTACCAGCCGAAATGCGCATGGCCTCCCGCGATTCCGGACCCAGATCGATCCAGCGTTTCACCATACGCACGACCCCTTCGATGGTATCCTCATCCGACAGGCCTGCACCGGCGGAAGTGATGCGGGCATGTATATCCACCTGATCGCTCAGGAGTAAGGGCGTGCCGCAGGCCAGGGCTTCTGCTGCCACCAGACCGAAGTTCTCCTGATGGCTGGGCATGATCACCGCATCACTCGACCTGAGTGCCTCCCATTTTTCATGGCCCTGCAGCATCTCCTCCGTGGATATGAAGCGACCGACTTCCCATTGATCGATCAGCGCCTTCAGGCGCCGGCCATGGGTCCCATCCCATCCGGGGCCTGCGATGAGCAGGTGTGGTATCCGATCCCGATACCGATCGTCGGTTGTCAACCGATGCCAGGCCTCCGGAAGCAGGTCGAAGCCCTTCTTCGGGTCGATCCGACCCAGCGCCAGGATGCGGCCGCTCGCTGAAGCCCGGGAAATCGTTCCGGCATCTGCATGTCCCTCTGCCATCGGCGGCGGCGGCACTCCAAGCGGCAGTATGGCCGTCCTTCGAGGATGATACAGGGGGAAAGTGATGCTTGCCTTATCTCGCTCAGCCTCGGTCGTGAATAAGATCAGGTCGGCTGAAGCGATCGTGCTGCGCTCGATCAGTAACCAGTAAATGAAATTCCGGATGGCCTTCAACCCGCGACCGGCGGACCGTTGAAACCAGGGATCCAGCATCCCGTGAGGCATCACCCATGTCCGCAGTACAGGAAGCCCGGGAACATGGCGGCGACGCCGAAGCCATTTCGTGTAGGCGTAACCGTTATACAGCCAAAGACCATGAAGCACCACCAGATCGAAGTCCGTTGCATGTGCATCGAGCCACTGCCGAAAGCCGGCCACCCTGCCCCATCGACCTGCGGATGGCCCGATCCGGTGAATGAGGCATCCTTCTTCCGGGTGCCGCTGAGCCTCTGCGGGATCGTCAAAACAGAGTATCTCGCCGTAAACACCCCTGGCCGATAGTGCAGGAATCAGATTCCTCAGCGTCCGGGCGACACCACCCGTAGCCGGATCCATCAGTATGTTCATGAAATAAGCAGCGAGCGCAGTTCCGGAGATATGTCGATCAGCCCATGACCTTATGCCTTCACGACGATCAATGGATGGGGCACCGTCTTTGATGGCATTCATCAACGCATCCTTGAGTGTGCACGTATCCGGCAGACCCATCACCTTTCCCAGGATCGGACGGCCTTCTATCAGGATCGAAGCGCCGCAGCGATCGCTTACCAGGACTGGTGTACCAGCTCCAAGCGCCTCGTTGACCACGGCCCCCCATCCGTCAAAACGACTGGGCAGCACCAGAAGATCAGCGTTTGCAATGGCCATCCGCACGCCGGCGTTGTCGATATATGGATGTATTTTAATGTGCCCCAACCCTTCGATCCGTTGCATCGAACGGCGCAGGAAAGCGTCCGGCGGCCCCGGGGGCACAGAATGACATATCAGCTCAAAAGAGAGGTCGGACGGGATCGATGCGGCCGCCTCCAAGAGCAGGTCTGCACCCTTGCGTTGCAACCAGGAAGCCCCGGCGACATTCCCGCCCGATGCACAAAATGAAGTCGATTTTGTCGGAAAATCTCAAGGCATCCAGTCGTCCACGCCATTGCTTGACCATGCCCGCAAAACCTTTCATCATCAGCGGTTCCGCATACACGCCTACACGTACATTCCGCTTCATGGCATAGCGAAAGGCCCGATGGATGAACGCAAAAGCATGAAGTCCGGCAAACACATGGACGTCTTGAGGTGCTGAAGCCCGGATCAGCCCCTTCCAGTCAATATCCCGGATATGAAGCAGCGTTACTCCCTTGAGTTCGGGTTCATACCAACCCATCTCCTCGCGCCCCGAACCCTTCCGGGTGGTCACCAGGGTTACATCATGTTCAAGCGCAAGGGCCTTGAGGAAAGCCGACTGGTGCATGCTGTTGATGTTCTGCCAGAAAACGATCTTCAATCTCTCCATGCTGCTGGTATGTCGCGATCAAAGGATTCCGCACGTTGGCGCCAGGAATGAAGCGCGGGATCGGGCAGCGGATATATGGTATTCAGTTCCAGCGACCGGATCCTTTCGGCCAGGTCTGCAATATCTCCGGGTCGGAAAAACAGACGCTCGTCTGAGAAGAGTTCCGCAGATTCCCCGATCCGACAGGTGATCACCGGCTTGCGAAAGGGCAGATACAGGTATGTCTTGCTCGGGCAACGGGCCTGGTCCTGTATCGTCGGATAGAGAGGAGCCAAAAAGGCATCGGCCAGGCAAAGCCTTGCGCCAAGTCTTTCTTCGGGCAGGTAGCCCGTGAATTCGACCAGATCCGAGATCTCATTACGGGCAACAAATGTCCGGGCCTCGTCGAGGTCCGGGCCATCGCCAAGGAGGTGAAGCCTGTAACGCCTGCCTTCCTGGCGAAGCCTGGCGAACGCTTCCAGCATCAGAAAGAGTCCGTAATTCCGGATCATGCTGCCCAGGAAAACGATGTTCACCGAATCCCGGTATCGCAGGCGCAAGCGCTGCACCTCATCGGCATCAATGGATGCCATATCTGTGTCCTGCGCATA
>JAJTFQ010000087.1 GCA_021299955.1 Chitinophagaceae bacterium | reverse complement strand
TGTTCGTAATCATGGTCGACCGCGGCAACAAGGAAGACAGGGCCCGCAGCCTGGTGGACCTTCGTCGGGCCCTGGACCACGGCATCTCGATCCTGATCTTTCCCGAAGGCACTTTCAACGAAACGGACCAACCGCTTAAATCCTTCTACAACGGGGCTTTCCGCATCGCCATTGAAACACAGACCCCCATCCTGCCTGTCGTGCTCCTGGACGCCTGGGACCGGATGCATCATCGTCATTTCTTTTCCCTGACACCAGGTCCCTCCAGATCCGTCTTCCTCGAACCGATTCCGGTGGAAGGATTGACCCTGGATGATATGGAATCCCTGAAACAGCGGGTGTATGCCATCATGGAGCAGGCGATGATTTCAGCGCGAAAAAACGGATAAGCAAGGATGTACGCCGAGATCATCATACCACTGGCCGTCCCCAAGACCTTCACTTACGCCATCCCGGAGGAGATGCAGCCCGTGGTGACACCAGGCATCCGGGTGGAGGTGATTTTTGGCCAGAAGAAACGCTATGCGGGCATCGTGAAATCCGTATTCCCGGATAAGCCGGCTGCCTTCGATCCCAAGCCGATCCTGAATGTGCTGGATGGAGAACCGGTGATCTTCGACCCCCAGTTGCAGCTCTGGCAGTGGATCTCCTCGTATTATCTCTGCAGCGAAGGAGAGGTGATGGCGGCGGCCCTGCCCACGCATTTCAAACTGAACAGCGAAACCACCCTGGTCTTCAACGAGGATTACGGAGATGATTTCTCTCAACTGGATGATAACGAATACCTCGTCGCCGAAGGACTCCTGCTCCGCAAGGAGCTGAAACTGGAAGAGGTCCAGTCGATCCTGGACATCTCCCATGTGCTGCCCGTGGTCAAGCGGCTCATCGAAAAGAAGGTCTGCCATGCCTGGGAGTCCCTCAAGGAACGCTATGTTCCAAAGCGCGACACCTTTGTACGCCTGCATCCCGACTATCTGGCCGAGGAACGCCTCGCGGCCCTGCTCGACGGCTGGGGGTCGAAGGCCGAACGGCAGATGGAGTTGTTGCTGGCCTTTTTGCACCTGCAAAAGACGGAGGGTGAGGTCAAACAATCGGAACTCCTGAAGAAATCCGGTGCCAGCTCCGCCCAGCTCAAGGCCCTGGAATCCAAGGGCATACTGATCGCTGAGAAGCGCTCCGTCGATCGCATCCTACATTTACCCCAGGAGGTCCGCATCGATTTCACCCTCTCCCCGGTTCAGGAGCTGGCACTGGCAGCCATCAGGGACCAATTCTCCCGAAAGCCCGTATGTCTCCTGCACGGAGTAACCTCCAGCGGTAAGACACAGGTGTACGTCCGCCTGATCGAAGAGCAGCTTCGCAAAGGCGGGCAGGTGCTATATCTCCTCCCGGAGATCGCCCTGACAGCCCAGGCCATCCGCCGGCTGCAGCACCATTTCGGGGGATATATTTCCGTCTATCATTCAAAATTCAATCCCAATGAACGGGTCGAGATCTGGAACCGGGTGCGGACCGGAGAAGCTCGTATTGTACTTGGCGCCCGTTCCGCCCTCTTCCTGCCCTTTTCCGACCTTGGTCTGGTCATCGTAGATGAGGAACACGACGGGTCCTACAAGCAACAGGATCCGGCGCCGCGTTACAATGCACGCGATGCGGCCATTTTCTTTGCCTCCCGGGTGGGGGCGAAGACCCTGCTGGGCAGCGCCACGCCCTCCGTGGAATCCTATCACAACGCCATTTCCGGAAAGTACGGACTGGTGACGATGAAGGAGAGATTCGGTGGCATGGAGATGCCATCCATCGAAATCGTGGACACGCGCGCGGTGCAGCGCGGCGGTACAGGCCGCGTCATCATTTCCCCGGCCTTGCAGACGGCCCTTCAGGAGACGATGGCGGCCGGAAAGCAGGCCATCCTGTTTCAAAATCGGAGGGGATATGCCCCCTACATGCTCTGCGGTACCTGTAATTTCATACCGCACTGCGACCATTGTGATGTGACCCTGACCTATCACAAGCTGCTGCACCGGCTGCAATGCCATTACTGCGGGACTACCTATCCACGGCCGTTGATATGTCCGGCCTGCGGCAGCGCCAACTGGCAGGAACGCAATTTTGGCACCGAACGCATCGAGGAAGAATTGCAGCAACTCCTGCCGGAGGCAAGGGTTGCCCGTATGGATGTCGACAGCGTGCGCGGAAAGACGGCGCATGACCAGATCGTGCAGCACTTCGAACAGCAACAACTGGACATCCTCGTCGGCACACAGATGGTCGTGAAGGGGCTGGATTTCGACCATGTGGGATTGGTCGGCATTCTGGACGCTGACGGATTGCTGAGTTTCGCCGATTTCAGGGTCAACGAACGGGCCTTCCAGTTGATGGAGCAGGTGAGTGGCCGGGCAGGCCGAAAGGGCAGCCGGGGGCGTGTCATGATCCAGACCTCACAGCCGGGGCACCCGATCCTTGATTTCGTGACGCGTCACGATTATGAAGGCTTTTTCGCCTTCGAACTCGAGGGCCGCAAGCGATTCCACTATCCGCCCTTTTATCGCATCATCCTGCTGACCTTCAGGCACAAGTACAAGGACAGGACGGAAGCTGCAGCCCGGCTTTTTGCCAATAATCTTTCCAGGGAACTGGCGTCATATATCATCGGTCCCGCAGAGCCCGTGGTCAACAGGGTCCGGCAGATGTATCTCACCGAATTGATGCTGAAACTTCCCAAGGAAGCCTCGCTGATCAGAAGGGCCAGACAACTGCTCGCGCAGCAGTTCGCCATCATCGGAAATGATAAGATCCTGAGGTCTGTCATCATTGATACGGACGCGGATCCCGTTTGACGGGCGCCAGTTCGGGAATAAATAAATATAAATCGGGAATAAATAAATATAAATAATATGCAAAGGATCGCCGTATTGTTTGGCGCCACCGGACTGGTGGGCGGAGCACTTCTCGAACTCCTTTTGGAAGACCCGGATCATGATGTGATCCGGGTGGTTGGCCGGAGATCAATCGGACGATCTCATCCGAGATTGGAAGAACAGGTCATCGATCTGTCAGATCCCGAGGCGATGCAAAAGTCAATGAAAGGGGCCTCTGTTGTCTTCGTCGCGATTGGAACGACGATGCGAAAAGTGAAGGGCGACCGGGATCTGTACAAAACCATTGATTTTGACATTCCGGTCAATGCGGCGAAACTTGCGTCAGAGGCCGGTGTGCGCGCGTTCGCACTGGTATCAGCAGTAGGAGCGGATCCAAACAATGCCTATAATTTTTACATCAAATTGAAGGGTGTCACCGAGGAAACCGTGATGGAGCAAGGTGTCCCATTGACCATCATCGTCCGCCCTTCCCTGCTGATGGGTAAACGCGCGGAACATCGACCCGCAGAGCGAATCGCACAATGGGTATGGCCAAAAGTAGATCCATTCCTTTTAGGAAGCTGGCGTCGCTACCGGGGCATATCTGCCGTAGATGTTGCACGCGCAATGATCCAGTCGGTGAAGACAGAGGAACGTGGAGTGTTGATCCTGGAATATGATCAAATGATGGCACGCTCAAAAGCCCTCAACATTTGATCCCTGGCCTTTTAAAGATCATCTTCATCAAGATTTTCCTCCTCATCTTCATCACCCTTTAAATCCAGCATGGATCCCATCAGATCCCTGAACTCGATGCGGCGATCCAGTGTCTTTTTGCTGATCAGTGAATAGGATGCCAGGCCGTGGAGGACGAATTCCATCAGCAACAGTTGTTCATCTTCGGATGCCTTGGGGTGTTTTGCCTTCACCAATGCATGAAGCCCGTCAACCTTCCACAGCTCCAGACGTCGGTGTTCGTCGCTCGATGAAAAGGAAAGGTCGACATGATTACCCTTATCGAACCAGCCGATGATGCTTCGGAAGGGATTCTCTTGTGTGGCGGAATCTCTGCCTTTACGCTTCTTGAAACTGTCCGGACTGGGGAAATATCGGGAGAAGACGGTCCGGATGGATCGCTCCAGCAGGTTCAGGGAAACCTGGTAGGGACCTTCCTGTTCACCTTCATACACGAGTTCTATCTTGCCGGTAACGGAAGGAATAATGCCGGAGAGATCTCCGATCCATACCTGAGTATGTTTTTCCTTGTTCAGGATTGCCCGGCGTTCTGCGGCACTGACGGCATTTTCCAGGGCGGAGATGGTCAGACGTGCAGAGACACCGCTTTTCTGGTCCACCAGTTCACTTTGACGGGCTTCGAAAGAGACCTGTTCGATGATCCGTCTGATGATTTCATCAACGGAGATCCGCTCGCGCTGTGCCGGGTGAAGGGATGCTTCCTGGGCGGTAATGGCCAGGGCGGTATCCACGGTCTTGGGATAATGCGTGAGGATCTGGCTTTCGATGCGGTCTTTCAGCGGAGTGACGATCGACCCCCGATTGGTGTAATCTTCAGGGTTGGCAGTGAACACGAAGAGGATGTCCAGCGGCATCCGGAGTTTGAACCCCCGGATCTGGATATCGCCTTCCTGCAGGATGTTGAACAGCGCCACCTGAATGCGGGCCTGCAGGTCGGGGAGTTCATTGATCACGAAGATGCAGCGGTTGCTGCGGGGAATGATCCCGAAATGGATGACATCCTCATCAGAGAAGCTGAGGCGCAGGTTCGCTGCCTTTACGGGGTCAATGTCTCCGATCAGATCCGCCACACTGACATCGGGGGTGGCAAGTTTTTCGCCGTATCGCTCACTTCTGTGCAGCCAGCGGATCGGGGTATCGTCTCCTTTTTCTGCCAGGATGCGACGGGCTTTTGCAGATAACGGTTGGAAGGGATCGTCATTAATTTCGCTGCCCTCGACCACCGGTATGTATTCATCGAGCAGCTCTGTCATCAGTCGGGCCATCCGAGTCTTTGCCTGACCACGCAGTCCCAGGAACAGAATGTTATGCCGGGATAGCAGGGCACGTTCCGTGTCAGGAATGACCGTGTCTTCATAACCGAGGATACCCGGGAAAGCGGGTGTCCCATCACCCATGCTGGCGATCAGATTTTCACGAATTTCTTCCTTCACGCTTCTCGGGGTATAGCCAGCAGCCTTCAAATCGCCAAATGTGGCAGGTCGTATTGTCATAATGGGTTATTGGTCTTTAGGAGGTCAGTAAACATTCCGGCGTTTTCCATTCTCAAAATCGGTGAACAGAAAGCTGCCGAGTCTGTCGAGGGTTGCGTAGAATGCCCGGCCCTGGTTGGTTTCTGTGAATTCGTTCACGAAACGCTGGAGGTATGGGTCGCTGGCGATCATGAAGGTGGTGATCGGGATCTTCAGTTTCCGGCACTGGGCTGCCAGGTTCAGACAACGGGCCGTGATCTTGCGGTCAAGGCCAAAGGCGTTCTTGTAGTATTTACCGCCGATCTTCAGGCAGGTCGGTTTCCCGTCAGTGATCATGAAGATCTGCTTGTTCGGATTCTTGCGTCGCCTGAGGATGTCCATGGCCATCTCCAGGCCCGCGACGGTGTTGGTATGAAAGGGGCCGACCTGCAGATAAGGAATATCCTTCATCTCGATCTGTGTCGCGTCGTTACCGAAGGTCACAATGTCCAGCGTATCCTTGGGGTATTTGGTCCGGATGAGTTCGCTCAGCGCCATCGCCACTTTCTTGGCGGGGGTGATCCTGTCCTCACCATATAAGATCATCGAATGTGAGATGTCGATCATCAGCACGGTCGAGGTCTGCGCCTTGAAATCGGTCTCCCGGATCTCCAGATCGTCTTCCTGCATCCGGAAGCCTTCGATGCCATGTTGGATCTGGGCGTTGCGGATCGAACTCACGAAATCGATCTGTTCAAGGGCGTCTCCAAATCTAAAAGGCCGCGTTTCTGGATTCTGCTCGTCGCCTGCACCGGGTTTGAAGGTCTGGTGATCTCCTCTTGTAGATTTTTTCAGCTTGCCGAAGATCTCTTCGAGGCTGCGCTGTCGGATCGTTTGCTCAGTTTTGGGACTGATATTCAAGGCACCGGTTTGCGGGTCCTCCTTAAGGTATCCGCGTTCCCGGAGTTCTTCGATGAAGTCTCCCATGCCATAACTGTCATCCGTGAGCTGGTACTTCCGGTCGAGCTGGTTCATCCAGTCGAGTGCTTCCGTGGCGTCTCCGCTGGTGTGGGTAAGCAGTTGCAGGAAAATGTCCAGCAGGCGATCGAAAGGGGGCTTCCCTTGCGCATCCGGGTCGAATTTGCTGAAACGATATCCTTTCATGTTGGTGTATGTCCTATCCTTAAAGACAAAGAAAAAGGCGGAAAGGTTGCCCCTTCCGCCCGTTCATTCACGGATTTTCCGGGATCAGTTGCCTGTGGTCGTGTCCTGGGTGGCTGTTTGTTTTTCCACCTGTATCGGAGCAAATGAGGTTTCGATGTTCCGCAGGTATTCCTGCAGACCGAAAGCCTGGCGGATATCGATGAACATTCCGCGCTGGCGATTGCTGAGGTTGTCGGCCTGGTTGGACATGATCTGCTGGATGCCGGTCATCAGTTCTTCGGTGGACATGCCTCCGAGATAGGCATAGTAGCCGAGTTGTTCCTGGATGTCCTTTTTGACGGCCCCGGCAATGCGGTCACCAAGCGCCTTGTCGCCTGCACGATATGCGGCTTCAGCGAGTTGTGCGCTGACCATGTTGTGCTGGTTCTGGCGGCTCACCATGCCGTAGGGGACATTCTCCGTCCGCATGTTGCTGTCCAGACGGTTCAGGAGTCTGCGGGCCTCTTCCAGACGACCGTTGGTGGCCAGGCTGTTGGCGATCTCGGCATAGGACTGACGGATGCCGAGGAGATGGCGGCGGTTTTCCTCATCGAAATAAACGCCGGACTTATCGGCACCGCCGAAGGCGAAGTTCTTCAACAGTTTTTCATAGGCCCAGCCATCGTTCACCATGCCCTGTCCGCTCATTGGCACGAGCCGGTAACTCATACCGTCGTTGCGCAGGTACTGCCCGAAGCCGAGTTCACCGAAGGGTGAAGTGAAATAGATCGGGCGCTGCCACTTACTGGCGGCGATGATATTGAGGACCGCCATGTCGTTCTTCAGGAGCAGGTCGCGCGGCAGATCGAACCGGATCTCGGACAGAACGGAGTCGCCGGGGTTCACCGTGCCGTTCTTGCGGACCAGTTCGATGTCCACAGGCACACTCACTTTCTTCACCGGCAGGTAGTTCATCATCTCACCACTCTGGGTAGGGAGCATGTTCTCCGGTTTGTCGCTGCCCACAAAATCATTCATCAGGCTGTATAGGTCCACATAGCGGTTCTGGTCGCTGACCCCGGGCCTTTCATAGAATCTCACGAAATCGCGCTTGTTGCCTTCGATCTTATCAGCCGTCCAGATGACATCGATCGGGGCGCTTTCATTCACCTTGTAACGCAGCTGGTTGATGTACCAGTCGATACCCAGCAGACTATAGTTGATGACGCGCACATCCCGGCGGATGCCTTCCACTTCCTGGGCATACCAGAGTGGATAGGTGTCGTTGTCGCCAAAGGAGAACAGGATGGCGTTGGGTGCGCAACTTTCGAGATAGTTCTTAGCGAGGTCGCGGGCGAGTACTTTTTTGCTGCGGTCATGGTCGTCCCACTCCTGAGAGGCCATTAGCACGGGGACGGCCAGGAGGGTCACGGCGCCGGCTGCGACATTCGCTCCGTTGCCACCGATGAACCGCTGCAGCCAATCCTTCACCTGCATGACACCCAGTCCGATCCAGATCGCGAAGGCATAGAATGAGCCCACATAGGCATAATCACGTTCGCGCGGCTGGTTACCGGCCTGGTTCAGGTAGAAGACGATGGCCAGTCCGGTGAAGAAGAATAGCAGGCCGCTGACAAGGGTGTCGCGCTGATCTTTTTTGTACTGGTAGAAAAGACCGATCAGGCCGAGCAGGAAGGGGAGGGCAAAGAGCTTGTTATTGGCTTTGTTCTTTCTGAGGGTTTCAGGCAGTTTGTCCTGATTGCCCAGCAGTGCGTTGTCGATGAACGAGATGCCGGTGATGGTGTTGCCGTCCCGAACATTACCCAGACCCTGCACATCATTCTGTTTGCCGATGAAATTCCATCCAAAGTACCGCAAATACATCCATCCGATCTGGTAGGTGACTGCCCAGGTGATGTTCTCGGCTTGTCCGGGTTTTTCATCCTCGCCGAGGTTCAGCCACTGACGATAGAAGGTTGCATGTCCCTGTTCGTTGCTGGCATCCCAGACGCGGGGGAGGAGCATCTTATCGGAAGGGTCGTATACGGGCGTGATATCTTTTCCGGTATTGACATATTGCTGCTGACCTTTCACGTATTTCTGTTCGCCTTCCTCATAGTCGACCGGCTGAGCGGTGAAGACCTGACCATATAGCAACGGAAAGTCACCGTACTGCTCACGTCCGAGGTATCCCACGAGGCTCATCGGGTTATCTACGTTGTACATGTCGACAGCGGGGTCAGCAGCAGAGCGTACCAGAGTCGTGAGATAGGTGGAATAGCCCATCATCATGAATCCGAAGCACCACATCGCCAGCTTAAGAAAGTAGGGATTCTTGCGGAGGGCGGGCAGTCCGTATTGAACGGCGACGAAGACGCCGACACCCACTCCGAGCAGTTTTCCGATGGAGGCACCCATCGTTCCGGATGATATGAAGGGGTACAGGACGGTGAATGCCATCAGCGCGAGCCAGATCGCGAAGGGCGATGTCCGGATCTCACGGGCACCTGCGATGCGGATGCCGGCGGCGATCAGGATGGTCAGCAGCAGGAAGTAGGCGATGAAGCCGGTGAAGAAGGGAAGACCCAGGTTGTTGACGGCGAAAATATCAAAGCTGCCGGCTCCCTTGATCGTATACTGGATCACTACCTTTTGGGTTACTCCTGTGATGACGCAGCCGATCACGAAGGCCCAGAAAGTACCCCATCCTGTGACCTTGTACCGCTTGTAGTAGTAGATCATCACGATGGCCGGAATGGTCAACAGGTTCAGCAGGTGTACGCCGATGGACAGGCCCATCATGAAAAAAATGAGGACGATCCAGCGGTCGGCTCCCGGTCTGTCTGCCTGGTGTTCCCATTTCAGCATCATCCAGAATACCAGGGCCGTGAAGAAGGACGAGAGGGCATAAACTTCACCCTCTACGGCGGAGTACCAGAAGGAGTCGCTGAAAGTATAAGCCAGGGCGCCCACGACGCCGGCAGCCATGACCGTGAAGGTCTGCTGACCGGTCAGTTCACCGGTTTCCTTTTGGTAGATCTTCCGGGCGAAATGCGTGATGGTCCAGAAGAGGAACAGGATGGTGAAACCGCTGGCCAGCGCACTCATTACGTTGACGGCCTTTGCCGCCGTGAGCGGATCATTACCGAAGAGGATGATGAATACACGTCCCATCAATACGAACAGCGGAGCGCCCGGGGGGTGCGGCACCTGCAGCTTGAAGCATGAACTCACGAACTCGCCGCAATCCCAGAGGCTTCCGCCTGCTTCCGCGGTCATGATATAGACGGAGCACGCGATGAGCGCCACGATCCAGCCGGTGATGTTATTGGTCTTTTGAAACGACATGGGGAGAAATGGATTTGAATGGCAAACCTAATGGAAATTTGGGGAAAGGCAAAGGAAGATTGGGAGCGGGAGGGCGATGCTGTCATGGCTCGAAATATACCCTGACCGTCTGGTAGAATAGCCGCGACTGCATGAACGATCCGGCTCCCTGGGATTGGCGGTCCTTGAATCGCTGCAGGCCGAAAAGCCCCGCCGCATTTCCTTTGTTGATGGCCACCTCCAGGTAACCGGCGGCATTGAAGATCGCCGTCTTCTCTCCCTCGGGTACTTCCGCATAGGTTTCGGCGATCCGGTCGATCACTTCGTCGCGGCGGAACACGATCTTGAACCTGCGTCCCTGACGATGTGCATCGAAATCCTTCCGCCGGATATTCACCACCACGTTCTCGAAATGATCGATGAAGATGAT
>JAJTFQ010000086.1 GCA_021299955.1 Chitinophagaceae bacterium | reverse complement strand
TGTCAAGGTGGAGTCAGTGGAGGCAGTGGAATTGAAACCGGAAGACAAAGTGATCATCCGAACGGGTCTGTTGATGGACCGTGAGGCCACTGTACAGCGCATCATGCACAAGACAGTGGAAGTGGTGATCGAGAGCCTTGGATACAAGCTCGTAGCGCAGGTCGACAAGGACAAGTTAGTTCCCGTTGCAAAGAATCAGACATGACTACAAACAAACATATCCCGGGATCTTCATCCGGCCACAGGGGTGGGGCATTTGCCCTCCTGCCGACATTGCTGACCCTTCTGCTGTTCGTTTCCTCCTGCAGGACGAATCGTCCGATACCATATTTCGGCGGCGCCATCGATACGATTCCTCCGACCAATTTTGTGCTTCCGGAGCAGGTCATCCAGCGCGGTGATGTGCTGAGCATTGTCTTTTACAGCGACAATCCGGCAGCCACTCAGATCTTCAACCAGGCATCCGGTGCGGCGTTGAATACGACGCCCCTCAGCTCAAAGCTGCAGGCAAGCGAGGCGGCCGGAGCGTCCGGCGGCTACCTGGTGGATGTGGAGGGAGATATCAGGCTTCATGCGCTGGGCAAGATCCATGCGGCGGGTTTGACGAAGCAGCAGCTGGAAACCACCCTGCTTGACAAGATCCGTGAGATGGGTGTGCTCACCAATCCTTACTGTGTCATCCGGTTCAGTAATTTCCGGGTGACGGTGCTCGGTGAGGTGAAGGCTCCGGGCGTGTACCAGCTTCCTTCAGAAAAGGCCAGTATCCTCGAGGCCCTTGGTCTTGCAGGAGATATCACCATTTACGGCAGGAAAGACAATGTCATGGTCGTTCGGGAGTCTGAAGGAAAGCGGACCTATGCCAAGCTTGACCTGACCCGGCAGGATATCTTTTCCTCTCCGTTCTACTACATTCGTCAGAATGATGTGATCGTCATCACACCTGATGAAGGTCAGCCTACGGCGCGCGATCTTGAAATACAGCGGAAAGTCACGATCCTGGTATCCGTCGTAACCATGTTGGTGCTATTGTCCACGGTCTTCAGATAATTCAAACTCATGAGCCAAGCAATGAACGATATGACGGATGTGCAGAAGCGGCAACCGCAACCGGTCTCACCACGTGAGATCCTGTTCCGGTACATCCATTTTCTGCCCCTGGTGATTGCCTCCGTCGTCATTTTCATGGTGATGACCTACGTGCGACTCCGTTATGAACCCAACATATACAGTGTTACGGCCACGCTGATGGTGAAGGATCCGAACACACGCTCGCCATCAGGTGAGAGCGATCTGGAGGATCTGCTGTTCATGGGTTCGAACAAAAACATCGAGGATGAGATACAGGTTGTGCAGACCCGCCGGATCGGTCAGCGGGTCGTCAGGGCCCTGGGCCTCGAACTGCAGTTCTATAACGAAGGGAAGATCCGCACTTCGCTGATCAATCCGCCCGAGACACCTGTCCGACTTTCGATCCTCAGCCTGAAGGATTCAATGAAGGCCTTTAGCATGACGGTGCACCTGATCGATGATCAAAAGTTCACCCTTGGAGAGGATAAAAAACCCATCCCATTCGGCCAGGCTTTCAATCTGCCCGAAGGGAGTTTCATGCTTTTCCGCAAGACGATCGGACTGGGAAGTTTCAATACTTCCGACTTCATCATCAGCTATGCGTCGCCCGAGCAGCGGGCAGGCGAATTGCTGAAGGGACTGGTCGCCGTGCCTTCCGGAACGTCCAATAATATCATGCGGCTTACCTATGAGACAGAGAACCCGCGACTCGGACTCGACGTCCTCAATCAGTGGATGCTCGAATACCAGAAGCTTGGACTGGAGGAGAACAAGCAATCGGCCGAGAACACACTATCCTTCATCAACGATCAGTTGAACGATGTCAACCAGGAGTTGGCCGTCGTGGAGGGGAATCTCCTCAGGTCGCGCGAGAAGAACATGGTGATCAACGTGGAGGCGCAGTCGCAGAAGGTGTTTGATGCGATGAACGATCTTGACAAGGAGATCGTTCAGCAGAGTGTTCAGTTGGAGCTGGTCGACAATCTGATCAGATATATCAGCGACGAAAGTCAGCCCTATCGTCAGGTCGGTTCGCTGCTGGGGCTTCAGGAGCCTTCACTGGCAGCCCAGATGAATGAGTTCAACAGGCTCCAGGTGGAACGGGAGACCATGCTCAAGACGACCACCCGTGCCAATCCCACTATACAGAACATGGAGGCCACGATATCCAGACTGCGTCAGGACATCAGGCAAAATCTCAATAATATCCGTCAGGGCCTGAGGCTCACGGTAGGGAATCTTACGGCCCGCAATCAGCTCGTCGGTAGGGAGATCTCCCGGCTCCCTGCCAAGGAGAAAGAGATGCTCGACATCGCTCGTCGGCAGAAGATCCTTGAGCAGGTTTATTCCTTTTTGATGGAGAAGAAGGTGGAGACATCGATCAGTTCGGCCTCCACGCTTTCGAACGTCAAGGTGCTTGAGGTTGCACAGGCCTCTTCCATTCCGATCCGTCCAAACAAGAAGGCCACCTACATCACGGCTTTTCTGCTGGGCTTTGGCATTCCGGTTTTCATCATCTTCCTGCTGGAATATCTGAACGACAAGGTCAAGGGACGTCAGGATGTGATGCGGAATACCTCCGCGCCCATCATTGGTGAGCTGGGTCATTCACAGGACGAGGGTACACTGGTTGTGAGCCCGACCAGTCGTAAGTTCATCGCCGAGCAGTTCCGGATCATACGTACGAACCTCAAATACTTCCTGACGAATCCAGACAAGGCCGTCATTCTGGTCACATCCTCTACCAGCGGTGAGGGTAAGTCGTTCATCAGTACGAACATGGGTGCGGTGCTGGCGCTCTCGGGCAAGCGAACGGTCATCCTCGAGTTTGATATCCGCAAACCCAGGATCCTGAGCGGATTGGGCTTGCACAAGCGCGAGGGCATCACCAATCATGTGATCGGGCGGGTAGAATACGAGGAGCTTCCGATTTCCGTACCTGGCATCGACAATCTCTTTGTGATCGCCTGCGGACCGATTCCGCCGAACCCCTCTGAGCTCTTGCTGGATCCCCGGTTGGATGCATTTATCCAACGGGTCCGTGAGGATTACGACGTGGTCATCATGGACACGGCGCCGGTGGGGCTTGTAGGTGACGCCGTGGTCCTCGGGAAACATGCGGATGCGAGCCTCTACGTCGTCCGCCACAATTACACTTTCAAGAAGCAGTTGCAGCTGCTGGATGACATTTATGTCAACCGTCGTCTGCCGCGGATGTCGCTCGTACTGAACGATATCCAGGCCAAGACGGGCGGCTACGGCGGATATTATGGTTATGGTGGCTATGGTTACGGAGCCTATGGCAGTAGTTACGGCTCCAACTACTTTGAGGCGGACAAGCGCAAAAAGATTCCGGGCAGGAAACTGATCCAGGCCATCCTAAACTGGTTTGGCATCAGAAATTGATTCAGAACACCAATCATGAAGATCTGATATGGCGTCGACCTCAGAAATAAGTATCCCCAAGCGCTTTGCACTGATAGGTGCGGCGGGTTTTATAGCGCCTCGTCACATGCGTGCGGTCAAGGACACCGGACACTCCATTGTCTGTGCACTTGATCGTTTCGACAGTGTGGGTGTGATGGACAGTTATTTTCCGGAGGCTGATTTCTTCACCGAATTCGAGCGGTTCGACCGGCACATCGAGAAGTTAAGGCTTCGAAAAACGCCGATCGACTATGTCTCCATCTGTTCGCCGAATTACCTGCATGATGCACATATTCGTTTCGGGCTCCGAAACCATGCTGATGTGATCTGTGAAAAACCACTGGTGCTGAATCCGTGGAATATCGACTCCATTTCAGATCTGCAGCGGGAGTCGGGCTGCAAGGTGTATAATATACTACAGCTGCGCCTGCATCCGGCCATCATCGCCCTCAGGCAACGCATTCAGGCTGCCGGTGACAGGAAGCATGATGTAGACCTGACCTATATCACCTCCCGCGGACAATGGTATTATACCAGCTGGAAGGGCGATCTTTCAAAATCCGGGGGTATTGCCACAAACATCGGTGTGCATTTTTACGACATGCTTAGCTGGATATTTGGCCCTGTTCAGCGCAATGTGGTCCATCTGCATACGCACGACCGGGCTGCAGGCTACCTTGAATTCGAAAAGGCACGGGTACGCTGGTTCCTGAGCATCAACATCGATACGATCCCCGCCGATATCGTCGCTTCCGGAAAGCGCACATACCGCTCTTTATCCATCAACGGGGAATCTTTCGAATTCAGTGAAGGCTTTACGGAGCTGCATACCGAAAGCTATCGCAGAATTCTGAACGGTGAGGGATTTGAGCTGGAAGAGGCCCGCAATGCCATCCAGATCGTCCACGATATCCGCAAGCAAACGCCTGCAGGTGCTGTGGGCGACTATCATCCCTTCGTGAAACTGCCGGTTTCCAGGCATCCTTTCGAATGAATCGACGTATGACACCCAAGAAATCACATGAACACTGGGATCTTCGGATACGTCCGAACAGCCCCTTGTTTGATCTGCACCTCAGGGATGTTTGGAACTATCGGGATCTGCTGGCCCTGCTGGTGAGGCGGGATTTCGTGTCCTTTTACAAGCAGACCATCCTGGGACCCGTTTGGTTTTTCCTGCAGCCGCTGCTGACGACCGTGATGTATGTGTTCATTTTTGGCAGGCTGGCGGGACTGAGTACCGATGGGCTGCCGCAACCATTGTTCTACCTGACGGGCATTGTCGCCTGGAACTATTTCGCGGAGTGTCTGACCAAGACATCCTCCGTTTTTCGCGACAATGCGAACATATTCGGCAAGGTCTATTTCCCCCGGCTGATTATGCCATTGAGTATTGTGGCCAGCAATCTCGTCCGCTTTGCAGTTCAGTTCCTCCTGTTGATCTGTATGTTGGCCTACTACGCCATTTTCGAGGGTTTCAGGATCGAGGTCAACGCCTATCTGCTGCTGCTGCCGGTGATGATCTTCATCATGGCCATTCTGGGGCTGGGCAGCGGCATGATCATCAGCGCGCTGACGACAAAGTACCGCGACCTGGCCTTTCTGGTGACCTTTGGCGTACAATTGCTCATGTATGCCACGCCGGTCATCTATCCCTTAAGCACGGCATCTCCTTCCGTTAAGGGGATCATTGCTGCCAATCCCATGACACCTGTGCTCGAGGGTATCCGCCTGGGACTGTTGGGAAAGGGAGACATGAGTGCCGCCTCGCTGGCGTATGCCCTGGTTTCCAGCCTGGTTATTCTGTTCTCTGGTATCATCGTGTTCAATCGCGTGGAGAAGACATTCATCGACTCCGTATAATTCCTTTAAAGTGGAGCATGTCATCGAGGTTAGCCAGTTGTCGAAGCTCTATCGGCTCGGAGAGATCGGGACCGGTACGTTGAGCAGGGACCTGCACCGCTGGGTGGCCCGCGCCATGGGGAAGGAAGATCCCTTCCTGAAGATCGGTGAATCCAACGATCGGACCCAAAAGGGGTCAGGAGATGTTGTGTATAGTCTGCGAGATATAGATTTCTCCGTCAGCGCCGGAGACACCGTCGGCGTGATCGGTCGAAATGGGGCCGGCAAGAGTACCTTGCTGAAGATCCTTTCGCGGGTGACATCCCCTTCGACCGGCGAGGTCCGCATCAAGGGTCGGATCGCCTCCTTGCTTGAGGTGGGTACCGGGTTCCACCCCGAACTCACCGGCCGGGAGAACATCTATCTGAACGGTGCGATCCTTGGCATGCGCAAGCATGAGATCCGCCGAAAGTTCGACGAGATCGTGGACTTCAGCGGAGTCGAGCGTTACATTGACACCCCTGTCAAGCGCTACAGCAGCGGGATGTATGTGCGGCTCGCCTTTGCGGTCGCCGCACACTTGGAAAGTGAGATCCTCATTGTGGATGAGGTGTTGGCGGTCGGAGATGTTGAGTTCCAGCAGAAATGCCTGGGGAAGATGGGAGAAGTCAGCAAGGGAGAAGGCCGGACGATCCTGTTCGTCAGCCACAACATGGCCGCCATCAGCACGCTTTGCCGCAGTGCGATCATCCTTCAGCATGGACGTATTGATTTTACCGGAGATGTAAATGCGGGTATCGAGCGATATGTTCGGTCGTCCAAGTCAGCCACCGGTGCGGTGGACCTCGCCGATGCCCGGCACCATATTTGCGCCTTCTCCAAATTGCGTTCTGTCAGACTGATGGATGCAGAGGGCATTGTTACCAGCACACTCTTCATCGGGAATGTATTCCGTCTTTGCATATCATTTGAACTCTTCGAAGACATCCGAAACCTGGAGATCGGATGGTGCATCAACAATATCCAGGGGGTGACGCTGGTGGGATATGTGAGTCCGTGGGAAGGTTTCCAGACCCGTTTCGACAAGGGTGTTCATGAAGTGGAGTGTACCGTGCCCTTCCTGCAGACGCTGCCAGGCACCTACTATGTCACGGTCTGGGTAAAACGTATGGGAGAGAAGATCGACGACGAGGTGGAGCGCGCCATCGAGTTCGAAGTACTCAGCCGCGACCTGAATGGTTCGGTGACCTACTTCGACAAATACGCCGAACTCAATATGTTCCAGCATTCCAGCTGGAGACAGATCAATTCCATCATGCCATGACAGGATTGCGACGTTCCATTTCCAAACTCTACAGTTACTATCGCGACTGGGCCATCCTCTTTCGGCTGCCGCGCATCATCCGCGAAACCCGGAAAAGCCAGACGCCTGTACGGTTCCATCACTGGTTCTTTCAGAAGTTGCTCGGTGTCAACCGGGAGGCGTACTGGCCCATGCACCCCGGCAGTGTAGTGCGCGGTGCCCGTCGTGTATATTGCGGCGTGGATACGAATCCGGGCTACGAAAAGGGCTGCTATATACAGGCTGTCAATCCGATCCATATCGGAGATTACACCCAGATCGCGAACAACGTGGGGCTGATCTCCTCGAATCACGATCTCTATGATCTGCGTCGCAATATCCCTACCCGGCCGATCAGGATCGGAAAATATTGCTGGCTGGGGATGGGTGCGAAGATCCTGCCCGAAGTCGAACTTGGGGATTTCACGATCGTTGGCGCAGGATCTGTAGTGACCAAGTCGTTTTCGGAGGGTTATTGCGTGATCGCGGGTAATCCTGCCAAACTCATCAGAAAGCTGGCTCGGGCACAATGCATATTGTACCGGAACGATATTGAATACAACGGATTTTTCAGGACGGGTCCGGAGTTCGACCGTCAGCGCAGGAAGTTTCTAAGTGTCTGAGATGGGTGGAGAATACAAAAGTTGTACGAAATGTGTCATGGACACGGTGGGGGATGACCGAATCCGCTTTGATGCAGATGGGGTTTGCAACTACTGCCAGGAATACGAACGGCTTCATCGTCTGTTGGTGCCACCCCCGGCTGAGGCTGCCAGACTGCTGGCGGAAAAGACCGAGGAGATCAAGGCGGCGGGCCGGACCGGCCAATATGACTGCATCCTGGGATTGAGCGGAGGGGTCGATAGTAGTTATCTGGCCTATCTGGCAAAGGAACTGGGATTGAGGCCGCTCTGCATACATTTCGACAATGGCTGGAATTCGGAGCAGGCGGTGCAGAACATCGCCCATATCGTCAACAGGCTTGGATTTGATCTGCAGACCTACGTGATCGACTGGAATGAATTCCGGGATCTTCAAAGGGCATATTTCAAGGCCTCTGTGATAGATATCGAGGCGCTTACAGACCATGCCATCTTCGCCAGTATCTACCGGCTTGCCTTCAAACTCAATATAAAATATCTGCTCAGCGGCTCGAATGTGGTGACGGAAGGTGTCCTCCCGTACCACTGGACGCACAAGAAGTCCGATTATATCAACATTCGCGATATCCATCGGAAGTACGGCACCATTCCACTCAAATCATTTCCGCTGATCGACAAGCGGACGAAGGATCGCATACGTCGCAGCGGAATTGAAACCGTGGAGCTGCTGAATCTCGTTCCCTACAACAAGGCCGAAGCCAAAGAGACGCTCAAGCATGCACTCGACTGGCAGGACTACGGTGGCAAGCATTATGAATCCATCTTCACGAAGTTCTATCAGGCCTATATCCTACCGGTAAAGTTTAAGGTCGACAAGCGCAAGGCGCATCTCTCCACATTGATCTGCTCGGGTCAGATCGACCGGGATCAGGCGCTGCGGGAGCTTGAGGCTCCCCTGTATGATCCCGAATCTTTAAGGGCGGATAAGATGTATGTCCTGAAGAAACTTGGATTCACCGAGGAGGAGTTCGACCGACTCATGCAGGAAGCTCCGGTGCCGCATGAAGCCTTCGAGATCGAGGGCCCCATCTTTAACTATTATCCCATCCTGAAGCCTTTGAGGCCGCTTTGGCATTTCGTGAGCGGACTGATCGGGCGGACCAGGGTTTGATGATCCTTTCTCCACACTGAAGCCACGCATGTCGGACTCAATATCGGTCTCAGGCAGGGTGCACCATCCCCGGCTGGACGCGCTTCGATGCTATGCTGTGGCTGCCGTTCTGTTCAGTCATTATTTCCCACCCGGTCTCACCCGTCACCTATTCGCAGGTACGGCCGGCGTTGAGTTATTTTTTGTGATCAGTGGGTTCCTGATCACGGATATCTTGTTTGGATACCGGCTGTCGGGTCCGAACACCCTCGGTCATCTGGGACGATTTTACGCACGGCGGACGCTGAGGATCTTTCCGATCTACTATCTCTATTTGCTGGTCGTGGCCGTGACGATCCCGGGTATTGCCTGGCAGGAGATGCGCTGGGCTGTCGGCTACGTGTATAATTTATTCGAGATGTCGCATCCGGCTTCGCGTCCGCTGCTGCATCTCTGGTCACTGAGTATTGAGGAGCAGTTCTACCTGATCTGGCCTTTGGTGATCCTGAAGACGCCCATGCGGCATGTGCTTAAGGTGATGGTGGCCCTTGTGCTCTTTTCCCTGTGCTTCCGTATTGTGGTACCCGGCGTCCCGCACAAGCTGTCCACGATCTCCTGCTTTGATGCATTTGGACTGGGGGGCCTGTTCGCTGGCCTTCGCCGTTTCGATCCCGCGATGCTGAGCCGCCTGCTGCGCATGCGATGGATCCTGTGGCTGGCCCTGACCTGGTTCGTTGGTACCATCTTCACTTCCTTTACGACCTGGTCGTTGCCCGATGCCGGCTTCAGGACAGCGCTCGCGGTGATCTCTTTTCATTTGCTGGGCGCCTGTGTTCCTTCGGAAGGGCGTTCGCTGCGGGATTCATCGTGGTGGCTGGACGGGCGCCGCAGGCGCTATCTCGGCATCATATCTTATGGGATATATCTTTACCATCTCCTGCCGATGCTGTGGATGGAAGGATGGCTTGAACAACTACTGAAGCCCCTGGCGGAAGCGGGTACGGCCTCCCTGATATACTACAACCGGTACCTGATCGGTGCGCCGCTTTATACCGGATTTACGATCATCCTGGCTGTACTGTCTCATCGATATCTGGAATCTTATTTCACCCGCCTGAAAGACCGGCGATTCTCCTGATGAACAATCCCGTCTTTTCGGTCATCGTCGCCAATTACAACAACGGCCGCTATCTGCCCGACCTGGTGCGGAGTCTGCAGGCGCAGACGCTGGGAGACTGGGAACTGGTGATTGCGGATGACGCGTCGACGGATGATTCCGAGTCACTCATCGGCCCCTTCCTGACGGATGGACGGATCCGATGGGTGCGTCATGACATCAACCGCGGGGCTCGAGCATGATCAACAGCGCCTGTCAGTGGTGTGATGAGTCGCTCAACATCATCGAGAAATATAAGCATTACCGGCCGCTGGCTCCCGGCGAGGAACTGATCAGGCATCTCTGCATCGGCAGTTTCGCTACATTCAAGCGATCTGCATACCTGGCTACTTCGGGATTCGATCCCGCCTTTCGCAAGGCGCTTGACCATGATATTTATCTCAAGCTCGACGAAGTCGGCCGTTTATATTTTGTTGACGAGCCACTTTATCTGTACCGGCGGAACCCGCAAGGGATCTCCCAGGATGTCAATGGTATGCGGGCTGCACAGTTCAGCGCGCTGGCGCGTTTGAATGCCTATGCGCGCCGGAAGGGAACCGGACAGGCGAATCTGACCGTGGAAGAAGCCCGTTCGCTGCGCGAAACCTGGTACCTCCGTGAGATGCTCCATGCCAGGCTTCAGGGAGACCGCGCGTCGCTTCGTCAACTCCTGCGCGAAGCGTGGCGTGTACTGCCATCGCTCCGAACCAACAGGACCTATCTGGCCCATCTGTTGCGGTCCTTTCTGATGTGATCAGCCATGAGGATCGCCTTCATCACAACCTGCGGTTTCCCCTGGGGAGGCTGCGAGCAGCTCTGGACAAGGACAGCGGCCCTGGCGCTTTCCGAAGGACATGAGGTGCTCATTTCCGTGTTCGACTGGCCGGAGCAGCATCCCGTGATCCGGTCGCTCGAAGCTGCAGGTGCGAGGCTGTTACTGCGCAGGAGATTCTATCCCCCGGCCGCCATCCGCCTCCGGAAGCGGATCATGAATGTACTGATGCCTGCGGGGCGCAAGGTTACCTACCACGATGAGGTGCTTGCGTTTCGGCCCGACCATGTCCTGTTGAGTCTGGCCGGCGGAGATGAGATCGCTTCGGACCCGGGCGATCTGATGGTCTTCATTCGCCAGTTGCAGGTGCCGTTCACCATCATTCACCACAGCATGACCATCGGTCATGTGTATCCGCAGATCACCCGTGACCTGTTCGCGGAGATATTTTCGAAGGCCCGTCACAGCCTGTTCACATCCCGCTTCCAGCTGGATCTGTACAGGCAGCAGACGGGAGATCCGATACGAAATGGACGCGTGGTCGCCCATCCGTTGCCCAACATCCCGTACACGCCGCTTCCGGATATTGACGAGACCATTCGATTCGCCATCATCGGTTCGCTGGTGACCCGGTGGAAGGGGCAGGACATGGTACTGTCGATCCTCTCCCGTGAAGCATGGGCAGGGCGTGACTGGCACCTGGATATCTATGGTACGGGTGAGGATGAATCCCGACTTCAGTCGCTGACCGAATCTTCGGTTATGCGTGACCGTGTGTCTTTTCACGGACACAACTCAGATATCGGACGTGTCTATGCCGAACATCATTTGATCCTGATCCCGTCTCGTCAGGACACAGGACCCATCGTTCTCTTCGAGGCGATGTTGGCCGCCCGCCCGGTGGTGGGCACACCGATGGGTGCGATGGCTGAATTCATTTCAGACAGCATGACCGGGGTGTTGGCTTCCGGACTATCTGAGACCGACTTTGAAGAAGCGATGGAACGCGCCTGGCAGTCGATATCCGAGTGGCCCGCCTGGGGCCGTGCGGCGCGCGCGCGCATCCTCAATACATATGACCTTGACCCAGACCGTACGTTGCTCGACCTGATCCTTTGAAGTATGATGAACATCAGGAAGCTGCTAACGGCCATGCATACCCGCTGGATACTCTTTCGGGAGTCTCTGCGGAACGTGAGGGACATTGCCCGCATGTACATCGCGACGCAGGCCCCGCAGCCATCAGATCGCAACCTGGTGGTGTGTATCCGGGATTTCCGGCATGGCAGGTACGGATATCTGCTGGTGAGTTATTTTGCGCAGGCAGGATACCGCATCTATTTCTACAGGAGTCTGCAGTTCCTGTTGGGTCTCTACGGATACGACCGGGCCGTCTTTAGTATGCCCGGTGCGGGCATCTTCCGACGGAAAGTTTTCAGGGGCATCAACGCAGTTGATTTCCTGGGCTTAAATGCGGAGCATATCCTGCCGCCGGTCATGAGCATCGGGAAGCGGTACACGATCGATCTCGATTATTTCAGATCCGGTCCGGCGAATGCCTTGAGGATCCCCTACCATATCCATCCGCTGATGCTCAGGCATCCCCATCGTCCGGAGCCGGGGAGTTTCCGTCACAGGATCCTGATGTACGGGCAACCTGACCTCGATTGGTCACCGGAATTGATCCGCGACCATTTCGGACTGATACCCCGCAGTGAAGTTTTTTCGCATCTAAACTCCGCTCCGTTCGAATGGTTCCGTCCCTCGGACCATGCAGCGCTGGAACGTTTCCTCTCCACACCGGCTGATCGTCCGCTTGCCTGTCTGATCGATAGTCGCCGCTGCTGGATACCGGCATCGGCCTGGCTACGTGTATTATCGGGCTTTGATTTCTTCGTGGCGACGCCCGGTGTGTCGATGCCTCAATCGCATAATATGATCGAGGCGATGTCTGTGGGCACGATACCTGTGACACAGTATGGATGTCATATGCATCCGCCGCTGACGCATGGACGCGATAGCATCTCTTTTACCGACCTCGACGATCTGGACCGCATCCTTAACGAACTGATGGCCATGGATGCCGAAGCCATCCTTCGTCTGCGCTCCGGTGTGGCGGCCTATTTTTCGGAGCATATCGACCCAACTCACGTCGTGGAAACATGGAGGGCCAAGGAGGCATCGGAAATCCAACTGCTGTTCAACGCCGAAGAGCCCTCACTGGCACTGTTGAGGAGTCGGTTGGGTGAAAGGCTGCAACCGGAAAACAAAGACGTAGCGGATCCCAGATGACATCAACTCGTCCGTTGCACATACTGATCGTTCCGCCGGAAGAATTCGTTCCTCCATATGCACCGGTTTCGGCGATCTTTCAATACCATCAGGGCATCGCCCTGCAGGGACTTGGTCACAAGGTCGGTGTCCTCTCGGTGACCCCTTCGCTTGCCCTGAAGCCCCTGATGGTCAGTTTCTTCAGAAAGCTCACAGGGAGGCGTACATACTATCGTCAGATCGAAGGAGCCTCGATCGCGGGCATCATCCGCGCCACGCTCCGATCCATCCTCCTGCCCGGAGCCCTGCGTCGGGAAAACATGGGAGGGATGACTGTTTTGCGGCGCCAGTTGCACTGCTGGAATGATGGCAGTCTCCAGCAGGAGCTCGACTACTACCGCCGGGTTATCGCAACGGCTTTCCAGACCTATGTTGAAGAGGAGGGTCGACCTGATATCGTGCACGTGCACAATGCCTGGCTGTCCGGAACAGCCTGCATCGGGTTGCTGTCGGCCGCAGGCATCCCCTACTGCCTGACGGAGCATAGCACCTACTATGCGCGCAACATTATCCCGGAGACCTTCTATCCAACGCTGAGGGCGATCTATTCCGCAGCAGGCGCTACGATCGCCGTGAGTCCCTCGCTGTTGCAGCTGCTGAAAGATCGCGGGTTGTCGGATGACGTGCGATACATCCCGAATATCCTGGATCCTTCTTTTGTTCTTCCGTTGCCGCTTGTGGAGCGAGATCCCGGTGTATTCACCTTCATTCATGTCGCAGAACTCACCGAAAAAAAGGGACAGACCATCCTGCTGGACGCCTTTGCTTCGGCTTTTCAGGGGAAGGCCGGGATCAGACTCGTGATCGGCGGTTCAGGCGCATTGAAGGATGAGTTGATGCGCCGCACAGCATCCCTTGGGATCGGCGGTCAGGTGGAATTTACGGGTATGCTTGACCGTGAGATGCTCCGGTCGAGGATGCTTTCTGCTGACGCATTCGTTCTTTCGAGTCTGTTCGAAACCTTCGGGGTCGTCATCATAGAGGCGATGTCCTGCGGTAAGCCATGCATTGCGACGATCTGCGGGGGGCCGGAGGACATCCTCGACGCGTCGACAGGGCTGCTGGTACCGGCCGGAGATGTGGATGCCCTGGCCGACGCCATGTTGCGGATGTATGAAACCATCGACACCTATGATGCGGACGAGATCCGGTCAAAGGCTATTGACGTCTATGGTCCCGCTACGATCGCTCGCCGTATCGAGGAGGTTTATCGGACCATACTGGACGTTTCCGGGAATGAATTGAGGTCCTGAGTGCCGTTTCTGTTCAAGTCTGCGTATCCTTGCAGACGGGAAGGCCTGAGACCCGGACATGTCATCTTACTCACTTATGCGAACATTCACAGCGTGCAGACAGTGCATTTTGGATTCGAACGATGATCCGGCCCTGGAGCTGGACGAGCGGGGCTGGTGTCAACATTGTCGCAAGTTTGAGGCCGACAAGCGCATTTTCGTGCGGGAAGGGGAGGCAGGCGAGGCCATGCTGGCGGATGCTGTCCGCCGGATGAAGGAAGAAGGATCCGGCAAACCTTATGACTGCCTGATCGGCGTGAGTGGCGGGGTCGACAGCAGTTATGTAGCCTATATGGCACATAAGCTCGGACTTCGGGCCCTCTGCGTGCATTTCGACAACGGATGGAACAGTGAACTGGCAGTCAAGAATATCGAGAATATGGTCGCCCGGCTTGGGTTCGACCTTTACACCTATGTGATCGACTGGCAGGAGTTCCGCGACCTGCAACTGGCATATCTCCGGGCTTCGGTCGTAGACATCGAGGTATTGACGGACCATGCTATCTACGGGAGTACATTCAGGATCGCGAAGGAGCGTCAGATCAAATATGTGATCGGCGGAAATAATGTCGCGACGGAAGGGGTGCTGCCCTACCACTGGACCTACAACAAAAAGGACCACGTCAATATCCGGGCCATCCATAAGGCATTTGGGCAGGGGACGATCAAGTCTTATCCTTTTCTGGATCGAAAGATGAAGAAATTCATTGCCGGTTCAGGGGTGACTTTTATCAATTATCTGAATTGGATGCCTTACGAAAAGGATGAAGTGAAACGAACACTCATCCGGGATCTTGACTGGCGTGACTACGGAGGCAAGCATTACGAGAGCATATGGACCCGTTTCTATCAGGGGTACATCCTGCCGGAAAAATTCGGGATAGATAAGCGCAAAGCGCATTTCTCCTCCCTGATCTGTGCCGGTCAGATGACCAGGGATCAGGCGCTTGAAGAGATGCGGCAGCCGGCCTATGATCCGGCTCTATTGCGTGAGGACCGCGCTTTTGTGTTAAAGAAACTGGGCCTTTCAGACGAAGACTTTGAAGAGATCATGCACCTGCCGGTGCGGGACCATCGGTCATTTGACACGGAAGGATCGGTTTTTCATGATTATCCGGTCATACAGCCCCTGAGGCCACTTTGGGAGGGATTCAAGCGATGGACGGGATGGAGAAGATGAAGTACCCGGTGGTTTCCATCATCACGCCTTCCTACAATCGGGCCGATCTGGTGGAGGAGACGGCCAGGAGTATCTATGCCCAGCGCTATCCGCACTGGGAGTGGGTGATCGTCGACGACGGAAGCACTGATGGAAGCTGGGAGATCCTGGAGGGATTTGCCGCCACGGATGATCGCGTGCGCATTTTCCGTCGACATCGCAAACCAAAGGGCGCCTGTGCCTGCAGGAACATCGCTGTGGAAAGATCGACCGGCGAATACCTGATATTTCTGGATACGGATGACGTGCTTGCCGAGCATTGTCTGGAACAGCGTGTGGCTTCGATGCAGCAGGTGCCGGATATGGATTTCATCATCTTTCCGATGTTGATGTTCAAAAGGGAGCGGCATGATATGAACCTGCTGTGGAACATAGATAAAGACGGGGATGACATTGAAAGACTCCTGTTTGGCGACGGGGTTTGTCCGGGTACGGGAACGATCTGGAAAAAGGAGTCCTTCATCAGGATCGGCATGTGGAAAGAGGATCTGGGCATGTGGCAGGATGTGGAGCTCCATTTGCGAAGCATGCTTGAGGGGTTGAGATTCGCCAAGCGCTTTGACCTTCCTCCGGATATTTATCTGCGGGTTTCAGATGTGAGTATTTCAAGGACAGGCTTCCATTCTCCTGAAAAGCTGTCCAGCAGGATCACGGTGCTGCAAGAAGCCGGTATCCGTATTTGGGGGAAAGGGCTTCAGGATCGCTATCGCAGCGGATTGCGGTCCATGTATCTTGATGTCTTTTTCAGTTGCGCCAAGAGTCTGCAATCACAGGCCCTTGAGCAGTTGAGATCCCTGGATCGACAGTGGACATTGTTTTCCGGGACCGAACGATGGTGGATGATGTCTGTCGTCCTGCTCTACCGTTTGCGTATTTACCGGATCCCCGGGCTGGCCGGCCGGTTGGTTGGCAGGGTGCGTTCGATGGAGCCGCGCCCGGTGTCCACACTGAACAAGATTTCCTATAGTCCCGCCAACCATCAAATTCAGCACACCGAATCATGAATCTGAGAACATACGAAATCAGGGGGCATGCCATCACGGCAGCTGTTCCCAGCGATTACATCGCCGATTACTGGGAGCGGGTACAGGACGGGCGCTGGGAGAAGGACGCCTTCGATGTATTTGACCGACACGTGGATGCACAGACCGTGTGCTTCGACCTCGGGGCATATATTGGGTTCACCTGTACCTACCTGGCCCGCAGGTCAAAGGCCACCCATGCACTGGAGCCGGATCCGGAAGCCTATAAATACCTGGATGCGACCATAGCGGCGAATGACCTGCCCAATCTGCAAATCTATCCCTACGCCGCGGGTGGTGAGGAGAGTACCGTGGAAATAAAGAGCTCCTACAGCGGCGGTAATTCCGGCAGCAGCCTGCTGCTCAAGAATCCCAAGACCTCCTGGAAGGTACGGATGGTGGATCTCAACGCCTTCATCGACGAACGAGTGGCACCGGGCGATAAGGTCTTTCTGAAGATGGACATCGAGGGATACGAGTACACCCTGCTCCGGGCCATCCTACCCACCTTGCAGCGCCACCGGGTTACAATC
Organism: Chitinophagaceae bacterium; assembly: GCA_021299955.1. GTDB lineage: Bacteria > Bacteroidota > Bacteroidia > Chitinophagales > Chitinophagaceae > Pollutibacter. The sequence goes on along the minus strand of JAJTFQ010000086.1, from coordinate 1,765 downwards.
TTCCTGGCCCTGCATCCGCAGATCGTGGCGGGTACCGTGACCGGAAATTCGCCACTTGACAAGATCCGCCGCCGGATCGGACTCATATCCGCACATCATATACTGCTGAACATCAGGTCCGTTGCCCGTTCCGTGCGTTTCGCACACGGCATGGAGTCGCCGGATCCCATCGGACATATCTACCGGGAGATCCTGCTCAAGGGGCAGCTTCCGGAAGACCGCAAGGAGCTGATCATACAATACTGAGGCCCGGTCATGTCTGAATTGCCGTCGGTTGACGTTGTCATTCCCGTCCTGAATGGTTTTCCGGAGATCAGGGATTGCATTGAAGGCATCCTTGACCAGTCGGTACAGGTCCGCCGCATCTTCGTGCTCGATTCGGGCTCGACGGACGGAACCCTCGACTATCTGAAGGGGATCGACCGGGTGACGATCATTCCGGTAGCTCCGGGCACTTTCAACCACGGGTTGACCCGTAACCTCGGATGGATGCATGCTGAGGCAGATCTTTTGTTCTATACTGTTCAGGATGCACGGCCCCTTCACCGCGAGGTACTGGCAGATATGATGAAGCCTTTCGCAGATCCTGCCGTGGCGGGTGTTTGCGGGCAACAGATCGTATGCCGTGATCCCCGCTATAATCCGGCAGAGTGGTTCCGGCCAGTGTCTGAACCACGAACCCTGACCTTTCAGTTATCCGATGCGGCCGCCTTCGATGCACTCTCTCCTGACCGAAAAAAGGAAATGTGTGGATGGGATAACGTTGCCGCCATGTATCGCCGTACCGCACTGACGTCGATCCCATTCCGGGATCGGGTCTTTGGGGAAGATCTGGCCTGGTGTGTGGATGCCCTGCGATCAGGCATGGCGATCGTCTACCAGCCTTCTGCGCGGGTGTGCCATTATCATCTGGAAGATCCGGCATTCACCCTGCGTCGGGCGTTGAGTTCGATGTTCGTCCGATACCGCGCCATCGGGTATGTGCACCCGGCGCCTGATCGTTCCATCTTGGCGCTGGCCCGGGTCATGCGTTTATGCCTGATCGGTAATGGGCTTCACTTGCGCCGGAGATGGTATTGGGCTCGATATAATCTGAAGCGCAGAAAGGCGCTTCATCAGGCCCATGCATTGTTTTCGGAGGCAATGGGACGCGGTGAGGCGGGTTTGAACGAACTTTACCGGGCATATATCCAACAACCGCATAGACCCCTGAAAAATGGCTGAACGATCGGATCCCGTGGTCAGTGTGCTGATGACATCCTATAATCGGGAGAAATATATTGCAGCGGCACTGGAAAGCGTATTGTCGTCGCATTTTGCGGATTTCGAGGTGATCGTGTCTGATGACGCATCATCAGATGCGACCGTGGACATAGCGCGTGCGTTTGCCGCACAAGATGACCGGGTGCAGGTATATGTCAATCAGCAGAATCTGGGGGATTATCCGAATCGCAACAGGGCGGCCGCTCTTGCGCGTGGCCGTTATCTAAAGTATGTCGACTCGGATGACATCCTTTATCCGCATGGTCTGACCGTGATGGTTGACGGTATGGAGCGTTTTCCGGAAGCAGGCTTTGGTTTGTCTTGTCACCCGGACCCCGCCAGACCCTACCCTGCCTTGTCAGCCCCGTATGAAATATACATGGAACATTTCAGGGGGTTCGGTCATTTCGACCGGGCACCCGGATCTGCGATCATTCGTCGGGATGCTTTTGAGCGGACCGGTGGCTTCAGCGGTCGACGGATGATCGGTGACAACGAATTT